>JAEUQZ010001000.1 GCA_016788965.1 Anaerolineae bacterium
CGCGTGCTTCATCGCGGGTCTTGCCATTTTCCTCGACCACCGCTTTGGTAATGTCTTCAAAGCGCTCTTCCATCATGGTCTTGAAGCGGAACAGGTACTGCACACGATTCAGCACCGGTGTGCGCCGCCATTCTTCAAACCCTTCCTGTGCCGCCTTCACCGCCGCGTCCACGTCAGCGCGTGTCGACTCCGGACATTCGGCAATGGTTTCACAGGTGGCGGGATTAATCACCGGCGTCGTGATCGAACTGCTGGATTCGACCCAATCGCCGCCGATATAGTTCTTCAGCTTTTGCGCCATCACATCACTCCTCATGCTGCATCACTTTAATAATACGGAAAGGAATGTTAACGCTCACCCCCCTGTTCCTGCAAGTCCTACCACCTGCGGGGCGCAGGCATTCGCCATAGCATAGAAATGTTTGCGATGGTAGCATCGCACCTATTCTGTGAAATCATGTGGGCTGAAAACACCATGCAGCAATCGATCAACCCCAACCGTCAAATCCACATCCGGGCGCTGGTTCTCCTCACCGGA
>JAEUQZ010001001.1 GCA_016788965.1 Anaerolineae bacterium
CGAACTTCAACCAACGCTAGAACTTCGACGGGATATTACGCGCTTAATCCGTCTTAAAAAGCCGGATATTGTGGTGACGAACGATCCAACTGTGTTTTGGTTCGGCACAGTTTCGATCAACCATCCTGACCATCGTGCTATTGGGGCGGCTACGTTGGAAGCGGTTTATCCGACGGCGCGTGATCGCCTGAACTTTATCGAACTGGAACGTGATGAAAAGCTCGAAACCCACAAAGTGAAGCAAATTTACATCTGTGGCACACAATCTCCAACAATTAAAGTGGATGTAACCGCATATTTGGAAACGAAAATCAACGCACTGCGTGAGCATAAGAGCCAAATTCCCGATATGGAAGCGATGGCTGAACGAATGCGTTCTAATAAAGATAGTGAAGCACCTGATGATGCGCCGCGCTACATGGAACAGTTCCGCGTCATTACATTCAACCGATAGGGTTTTATATGACAACAATTGATTTCAGGACACAGGCAGAAGCGATGCGTGATGAACTGGTGGCACGCCGCCGGGATTTTCATC
>JAEUQZ010001002.1 GCA_016788965.1 Anaerolineae bacterium
GCGGTCGGTCTGGCGCTGCTGCTGACGGTCACCGAGCTGTGGCAGTTCCACCTGTACTGGGGTGTCATCATCGGCATCGGCACCGGAGCAGTCGCCGGGACGCTCGGCAGCACGGTGGCGCTGCGCTGGTTCAACCAGTATCGCGGCTTGGCGTTGGGCGTCTTCAGCAGTGCGGCAGCCGCCGGTCAGCTCCTCTTCCTCCCGGCGCTCATCACGCTGGAGGTGTTCGCCGGTTGGCAGGGCATCTTCGCCACCCTGGGCATCCTGATCGCCATCATCCTCGTGCCGGCGCTGTTCCTGATGCGCAATTCGCCGGAAGAGGCAAAGACGACCGCCATCGGCAAAGCCAGCGCCGCCACCCTCAGCGTGGACAGCCGCGCCACGCCGATGCGCGAGGCGCTGCGCACCCGCGACTTCTGGCTGCTGGCGGGCAGCTTCTTCGTCTGCGGTTACACCACCATCGGTTTGATCACCACCCACCTGCTGCCACACTCGCTCGAACACGGCTTCCAGAAGGTGGAGATCTCCTGGGCAATCT
>JAEUQZ010001003.1 GCA_016788965.1 Anaerolineae bacterium
AGGCCGCGCTCGGCCACGCCGAGGCCGACGGATTCCTGCCCGATCATCCGGGCTATCGCAACGCGCTGGAGCGCTACGTCGAACAGCTCCAGCGCCTGAAGACCGCGCTGGCGGTGCCGGTCATCGCCAGCCTCAACGGCGTCTCGCGCAGCGGCTGGCTGCACCACGCGCAGGCGCTGGAGGCGGCCGGGGCCGATGCGCTGGAGCTGAACGTCTACTACCTCGCCGCCTCGCCGGCCGAATCCGGCACCGAGGTCGAGCTGAAGTCGCACGTGCGGATTCCGTTCGCGGTCAAGCTCTCGCCGCAGTTCAGCGCGCTGCCGCACTTCGTGCGCCGGATCGAAGGCGAGGGCGCCGGCGGGCTCGTGCTGTTCAACCGCTTCTACCAGCCCGACATCGACATCGACACGCTGAGCCTCGTGCACCGTCCGACGCTGTCGCACCCCGGCGATGCGCTGCTGGCGCTGCACTGGATCGCGCTGCTGCGCGGACGCACGACGATCTCGCTCGCTGCCGGCGGCGGTGTGAAGTCGGCC
>JAEUQZ010001004.1:0-281 GCA_016788965.1 Anaerolineae bacterium
CCTGTTTTGGAAATTCTGGCAGGCATCCCGACCGTTGTGTATGGTTACTTCGCTTTGTTGTTCGTCACGCCCATCTTGCAAAACATCTTTGGCGATAACATTCAAGTCTACAACATGCTATCGGCGGGTTTGGTGATGGGCATCATGATCCTGCCGCTCATCTCCTCCATGAGCGAAGATGCGCTCAGCGCTGTGCCGCGTTCTCTACGAGAAGCCGCATACGCAATGGGCGCTACAAAACTGGAAAGCAGTTTGCAAGTCGTTTTACCTGCCGCTCTCTC
>JAEUQZ010001004.1:291-535 GCA_016788965.1 Anaerolineae bacterium
ATTGGCGCGGCTCTCATCCTTGGAATCTCCCGCGCTGTTGGCGAGACGATGATCGTCGCGGTCGCATCCGGCGCCGGACCTAACTTCTCCTTTAATCCACTCGAAGCCGCTGAAACGATGACTGGACACATCGCCCGCATCAGCGGCGGCGACCTTTCCTATAACTCCATCGACTACACCAGCCTCTTCGCCATCGCGTTGATGCTCTTCCTCGTGACCCTCGTACTGAACCTCATCAGCCAAT
>JAEUQZ010001005.1 GCA_016788965.1 Anaerolineae bacterium
TCCCGTATGCGATTCTGGGCGGGATGGGTTTGCTGTGGGCGTGGGAGCGGTGGTTCGAAGCGCGGACGGCCATTTACTGGAACCGGTTGGCGTATGGACTGGCAGGTGTGCTGGTGGCCGGGGCGGTGCTGGTGCTGCTGTTTCATCCGCAACTGCTGGCGTTTAGCAAAGGGAAGGTGGGCTTCTTCGGCGCATTTTCATCGGCGGCGGATGTGCAGGCGATGGAGTGGCTGAAGTTGAATACGCCGGTGGACGCGCGGGTGTTGAATTACCCCGGCGCGCGCTTCGATAATTCACACGAGAGCGATTGGGTTCCGGTGATTTCCGAACGGGACACGGTTTATTACCGCTGGCAGCCGTTCTTCCATAACAATGAGGCGAGCCTCGCGGAACAAGACCGGCTGCGGGCATTCTGGGAAGATCCGGCGAACCCGGCACATGCGGAACTGCTGCGCGAGGCGAATATCCGGTATGTGATCGTCCCGCAGATTGTGGCGAATCCGGCAAGCTTTGAGACGATGTTCCGCTGGCGGC
>JAEUQZ010001006.1 GCA_016788965.1 Anaerolineae bacterium
TTCGACCGGGACAAACAAAGCGATCAGGATGAGAAGGGCGAAAGTGCCCCCTTCTGATCCATCAGCGGATCAAACACAATCCCCCTTCGGCACCCTGCCGAAGGGGGAGAAGCGAACACTTCCTTAGCGCATCGGCTACGCCATCAAGCCTTCTTTAATCCGCCGAGTCTGAGCGTCAACAACCGCAACAGCCGCGATAGAGACAATATCATCCACCGAGTCGCCCGTTTGGAGGACGTGCACGGGCGCGCCCAAACCGAGCAGCACTGGGCCCACTGCCTGCGCCCCGCCCAAGGTAGAGAGCAGTTTGTAAGCGGTGTTGGCCGCTTCTAGATCGGGGAAGACCAGCACATTGGCATCGGAGACCGCGCTGAAGGGGAAACGTTCCTTCATGGCCTCTGAGGAGACTGCCACGTCCGCCTGCACCTCACCATCAACCTTCAGATCAGGGCGTTTGCGCCGTACCAGTGAGACCGCCTCGCGCACTTTGTCACTCAGAGGGTGGCGGGTGCTGCCAAAGTTGCTGAAGGAAAG
>JAEUQZ010001007.1 GCA_016788965.1 Anaerolineae bacterium
ACTCGTGCTGGAAGCACCGCAGTATCCAGGTGGCCTCCAGATGCGCGTTTTCGTCAACTATATGACCGGTGATGCCGACCCCAAACTCGATGAGGTGGCTGAGATTGACGGGTTGAATCATTACATCGGTATGAAATCCCTTTATGAAGCTGCCAAATTTGAGCGTTCAATTGCCATTCCAGCAGTCATCATCATGATTGGCTCACTCGTGGTGGCAGCATTCTGGCGGCGGCGCTGGACGTGGTTACTGACCATCCCTGCACTGACCTTTCCCGTTGTGTTTCTAGGCGATCTTGCATTCTGGATGAATCACTACGGACAGAATCTCGACCCCTATGCACCACTTTCCAGTTCTATTCAACCCTTTACGCCGCCGATTCTCGGTGAAGGCGTGATCGGGCAGTTTAAGACTATCGCTTACGTGGATATCGGCTGGTATATCGTCGCTGTGGGCAGCATCCTGATCGCCGCTGCCCTGCTCATGAAATTGGGCGGCAGGTTTTTAAAAACAGAAGGCTGAGACAAGATGAAAG
>JAEUQZ010001008.1:0-258 GCA_016788965.1 Anaerolineae bacterium
GGACCGCTCAACTACCTCATCCTATCGCGCCTTAACCGCCGCGAATGGGCATGGGTGACGATACCGGTCCTCATCTTCGTCTTCAGCGCCCTGGCGTACACGCTGGGGGCAAACCTGCGCGGCAACGAAGTCACGCTCAGCCGCCTGACGGTCGTTCGCTCCTGGCAGGATGCCGACCGGGCGCGGGTCGATGCGCTGCTGGGACTGCTGTCGCCCAAGCGCGCCGCCTACACCTTCGCCGTCGAAGCGGGCGATCTG
>JAEUQZ010001008.1:268-533 GCA_016788965.1 Anaerolineae bacterium
ACATCAACATCGTGCAGACCGACGACTTCGAGGCTGAAGATTTCAACGTCGATGCCAGCTTCGTCGGGGGTTTCAACGCCGCCGGTTCGATTCCCAAGCCGGCGATCAGCGGCAGCGCGGTCTTCGCCTACGATCCCGCCATCGCCGGACAGCAGATTGTGCGCGGCTCGCTGCGCAACGACTCTGATCTGACGCTGACGGAGCCGGTCCTGCTGGTGCGCGGCGTGGCGCTGTACCTGGATGCGTCGATCCTCCCCGGCGGACG
>JAEUQZ010001009.1 GCA_016788965.1 Anaerolineae bacterium
GCTTCTCGATCCCAGCAATTGCTACCCCTTCCAGTCGGGTGGCACAATGCGGACAGCAGGTCAGCGCGTGGGTCATGATTGCGTCTGGACTGGTACTCACTTCCAGCTTGTGTCCCTCATGCCCCGGCTGTCCCCCGCTGGCTCGTTTCCCTTTTTCCCGTAAGCTCTCGGTCCGCCGTTTCTTCAATCCATCACTACTCGGTGGCTTCCCACTGTTCCCGCTGTTTTTCGCCAACTGGTCTTCTAATGCCTGAATACGCCCTCCTTGTCGGGCGATAATCCCCTGCAACTCGATGATCAATGCCACCAGTTGCTCTGTATTCAGTTGCTCCAGTTGTTCCCGTTTCAGTTCCATTTCCGCATTCTACCCACTCTTTCCTTTTCGCGCTTCCTACCCCTGAGCAGTTACGTTTTGTGGCACAAATTTCGGCAATTTCGGCAATTGCAGAAGCGCATTTTGTGCCAGAACCCCTTGCATGTAAGCAGTGGTTGTTGCAGTTGTTGCAGTTGCAATTGCGGGATTCCTGCAACA
>JAEUQZ010000100.1 GCA_016788965.1 Anaerolineae bacterium
GATCACCCGGTCATACCCCTGATTTCCAGGGGAAAATCACCGTTTGCCCAACGCTGCATCATTCGGGATTGACGGGCTGTGTGGGGGTGCTATACTGCCGCACCTTGCTCGCTTTCAGACCCCTTCACCGGAGGTGCAGCGAAGCCCGATATGGAAGCCACCGAACTCTTATCTTCAGTACGGGTAGTTCCCCAAGACTCTTTCCTCATCCGCGAAGCGACCCTGGCCGATCTGCCGCTCATCGTCGCCCAGCGCCAACGTATGTACACCGATATGGGTCATAGCGACCATGAGCGCCTGGACGCGATGGCCGAGGCCTTCACCGAATGGCTGCGCGAGCGCCTGGAAGATGGCCGTTATCACAACTGGCTGGTCGAAGACTCGGCTGGGCGGCTGGCGGCCGGAGCGGGGCTGTGGCTGGTCGAATGGCCGCCGCAAATGATGGACTTCTCGCCGCTGCGGGGGTACATTATGAACGTCTACACCGAGCCGGGTTTCCGCTGCCGGGGATTGGCGCGGGCGCTGGTGCAGACCATCCTCGGCTGGTGCGCGGCGCATGACATCCACACCGTCAACCTGCACGCCAGTCCAGATGGCCGCTCGGTCTACGAGTCGCTCGGATTCGCGCCCACCAACGAACTGCGCCTGCACATCTGATTCCGGCGCGGGGCGATCCCGGCGCATGGAGGACTGTCGATGGCGCTCCAGACGCTGACCTTTCCGGTCGAGTCGAGCCTGGGGGTGCGGCTGAATCACAGCCTGCTGACCCAGGAGACAGCTTCCGACCGGCTGCTGATCCTGCTGCCGGGACGCGGCTATACGCTGGACTTTCCGCTGTTCTACAACCTGCGCCGGGCGGCGCTGGGGTTGGGCTGGGATGTGCTGAATGTGCAGTACGGTTTCCAGGTGGCGGGCGTGGAACTGGAAGCAGCCCATACGCCCCAACTGGTCGAAGAAGTGATGAGCGGCGTTCGTCCGGCGCTGGAACGCGGCTACAAGCGGGTGTGCATCGCGGGCAAGTCGCTGGGGACGCCGCTGGCCGCCGAGGTCGCCCGGTCGATCCAGGATGCCCAGGTGTCGCTGATTCTGCTGACCCCTATCGGCGGCGCGGTGCAGGGGTTGGGGAACATCCCGACGCTGGCGCTGGTCGGAACCGCCGACGCGCTCTATTCGGCCCACGAGGTGCAGGCCTTCACGGGACACCCGACCGTCACCTGGCGGGTGTACGAGGGGTTGAATCACTCGTTGGAAGTGAAGGGCGACTGGCGGGCTTCGCTGCACGTGCTGACGACAATCATCGACACCTGCGAATCGTTCCTGAAATCGCCACATCAAAGCGTGTGACCATGCGCTATCCCCTCCTCGAATTCGGCGGCGACGGCCCGCCGCTGCATCTGGCCGTGGCGAACGGCTTCCCGCCGGAGACGTACCGGCCGCTGCTCCAGGCGTTCACCGGAGCCTACCGGGTGGTTTCGCTGCCGCCGCGCGCCCTGTGGCCGAATGAATCTGTGCCGGAGACGCTGCGCCAATGGGATGTCGTGGCCGATGATCTGCTGGCCGGGCTGCATCAGCATGACCTGAGCGGGGTAATCGCGGTCGGACATTCTTTCGGCGGCGTGGCTTCGCTGATCGCGGCGGTGCGGGAGCCGGAACGTTTCCGGGGGCTGTGTCTGATGGACCCGACGATCTTCCCTCCGGCCTGGCTGGAGGGGTGGGAACGGATGCAGCAGGACGGCAGCGTGCGCGACTTCCCACTGGCACAGTCGGCGCGGCGGAGACGGCGAACCTTCGAGAGCGTCGAGGTGGCGTTTCAGCAGTTTCGGAGCAAAGCGGTTTTTCAGGATTGGCCGGACGAGGCAGTGCGGATTTACGCCGAAACGGGCACGCGCCCCCTGCCGGATGGCTCCGGCGTGGAACTGGTGTGGCCGCCGGAGTGGGAAGTCTACTACTACTGCACGGGCTTCACCCGTTCATGGGCACTGCTGCCGCAGCTTTCAGCCGATGTGCCGCTGCTGGTGCTGCGCGGCCAGCACAGCGACACTTTCCTGCCAGAAGCTGCCGAGATGCTGCGCGGGATTCTGCCGCACGGAGTTCTGGCGGATGTGGCCGGGCATGGGCATCTCTTCCCTTTGAGTGCGCCGCAGGAAACCGCCCGGCTGATCCAGGTCTGGTTGGGAGGGTTGGCATGATCCGCTGCGGCATCGATATGGTCGAAATCCAGCGAGTCGAGGAGGGCATCACCCGGCTGGGGGAGCGCTTCCTCAACCGCTTCTTTACTCCCGATGAGCGGGCTGAGTGCGCCGATAAGCCGCAGCGGTTGGCGGCGCGGCTGGCCGCTAAAGAAGCTGTCTCGAAAGCCTTCGGCACGGGCATCGGCGAGGTGGGCTGGCGCGAGATCGAAATCCGCTGCGATGAACGCGGCCGCCCGATCCTGCACCTGCACGGGGCGGCGGCGCGGCTGGCGGCCGAGATGGGTCTGCGCGAATGGGATGTGAGCCTGACGCACACCGCGACGTATGCCGCTGCCGTGGTGGTGGCGCTGAAGCCCCCCTCGGCCTAGCGCGATTCTGCCCAAAAATCACCCTGAATTTTGGTGGAAATTCGCCGTAATCATTTTTTGACAGACGCTTTAGAGTACGGTAGACTGCCCGCCATTCGCAGCGCGGTAAAGTGCCAAAGCAGTCCATTCTGCGAATGCACAACGTCTCTATTTGAAACTGGAATCTGTAAGGAGTTTGTGTCCATGTTGAAACGGGTTGTTCTATTGGTTATTCTGGCTGCTCTGTCGGTCGGCGTGGTGGGTTTCGCGGCCGCGCAGGATGCCCAACCGGTGCAGGTTGGCCCGATCACCCAGCGCGTGATCGACCGCGGCGAACTGATCTGCGGCGCGAATGCTTCCGGTCTGGCTGGCTTCGCCACCGTCAATGACGCGGGCGAATGGGAAGGCTTCGACGTAGACATCTGCCGCGCGATTGCCGCCGCGATCCTGGGCGACGCCACCAAAGTCAGTTTCCGTCCGCTGGAAGCCGGTGAACGGCAGGCCGCGATTCAGTCGGAAGAAATCGACGTGATGTCGCGCAACACCACCTGGACGTTCAGCCGCGATGCCGTCTGGGGCGCGACCTTCGCCCCGACCACCTTCTATGATGGTCAGGGCATGATGGTGCGTGCCGACAGCGGCATCACCACGATTGCCGAACTGGAAGGCTCGACCGTCTGCGTTCAGAGCGGCACGACCACCGAACTGAACCTGGCCGACTTCTTCTCGCAGCGCAACATCGGCTATGAACCGCTGGTCTTCGCGGATGCGGCCGCCACCTGGGAAGCCTACATCGCCGGCTCGTGCGACGCCTTCACGACCGACAAGAGCGGTCTGATCGCCTACAAGTCCACGGCGGAAGACCCCAGCGCCCATGTCATCCTCGATGAGACGATGAGCAAGGAACCGCTCGGCCCGCTCAGCCCGCAGTCTGACCCGCAGTTTGCCGACATCGTTCGCTGGACGGTCTTCGCGCTGATCCAGGCCGAAGAATACGGCATCACCAGCGCCAACGTCGATGAGTTCATCGCCAGCGAAGTGCCGGAAATCCAGCGCTTCCTGGGCCAGGGCGACAACCCCGGCGGGACGCTTTACGGCATCGCCAAGGACTTCACCGTGACGGTCATCCGTCAGGTGGGGAACTACGGCGAAATCTTCGACCGCAACCTCGGCCCGGACACGCCGTTCGGCCTGGGGCGCGGCCTGAACGGGCTGTGGACGGACGGCGGCCTGATGTACTCGCCGCCCTTCCGCTAAAGGCGCGTGGGCGAGGGTCGAGCCGAATTCAATCGAATTCCTCGAACTCTTGCTGGTTGTGAGTTAAAGTCGTAGGGGCGGGTCATCGAGACCCGCCCCTCTGCAATCTGGTTATGGAACACTGCTGATGGCCGCCACCGCTCACCCACCCAATCCCAATACGCCCCCTAGCATCCTGCCCGCCTTCCTGCGGGATGTGCGCGTGCTTCAAGTACTGGGGCAGATCATCTTCGTGATCATCGTGGTCACGCTGGCTTCGCAGATCGTGGCGTCGATTGTGGGGTCGCTGCGGGCGAAGAACCTCGAACCCAACACCACCTTTCTGAACGACCGGGCCGGTTTCGACATCAGCAACGCGCCGGACTGGTACAGCTCCAACAGCAGCTATGGGACGGCGTTCCTGGTGGGCGTGACCAACACGCTGCGGATCGTGGTGGTCGGATTGATCGCCACGACGGTTGTGGGCATCCTGGTTGGTATCGCCCTGCTGAGTTCCAACTGGCTGATCCGCACCATTTCACGGGTGTACGTGGAAATCCTGCGGAATACCCCGCTGCTGGTGCAGTTGTTCGTCTGGTATTTCATCGGGATGCTGTCGCTGCCGCCCTTCAACCAGGCGATCACGCTGCCGAATGAAGGGGTGATCCTGCTGCCGCTGGGCCGCCTGATCGCTTATGTGCTGATTTATCTGGCGGTCTGGATGTTCAGCCGCCGGGCGGCTCCGCACCCGCGGACGCTGCGGATGACGGCGGCGCTGGTCGCCATTCTGACTATGGAAGTCGCTTTCTGGCTCTCCGGGCGGCTGGAGGGCTGGGCGAACCTGTATGGCCGGAGCGACCTGACGAATCTCAGCTTCGTGATCTATGTCGCGGTGAGCCTGGCACTGATCGCGGGGGCGTATTCGATCCGCGAGGAGATGCGCTGGCGGCTGCTGGGTCTGACGGCCGGCCAGTTCATCGGCGGGCTGGCCTTCTATTTCGGCGTGCTGCCGTTCGCCAACGCGGCCGTCCGCGCCGAGATTTTCCCGGCGGTCATCATCAGCGTGCGCGGCTTCGTCTTCCCGGAATTTCTGGCGACTTCGCGCTTCGCCGAGTGGGTGGCCTTCATCGGCATCGGTCTGGCGCTGGCGTTCATGCTGTGGGTGTATTTTGGCCGTTTGATCGAGACTACTGGACGCCCTTACCCGCGCGGCTGGTATGCGATCATCGCGGTGATCGGCTTCACGCTGCTCGGCTGGGTGTTCGTGGGATTGGAACCGGCTCCGGCCACGATCAGCGTCGAGCAAGAGGGCGCGATGGTGACGCTGCCCATCGAGGAGGCCCGCGCCCAGGACTTGCTGACCTCCGCCGACGAGCAGCTTTACAGTCCGCAGCCGCTGCTGCTGATCCTGCCGGAGCAGCGCGTCAACCGCGCCGGGATCGTCACCGGGCTGCGGTCTGGCTCGACGATCCCGCCGGAATATATGGCGCTGCTGCTGGGGCTGACGGTGTACACCTCGGCCTTCGTGGCCGAGATCGTCCGGGCGGGCATTCTGGCTGTGCCGCGCGGGCAGATCGAAGCGTCGCGGGCGCTGGGCTTCAGCACGGCGCAGACGCTCCAGATGATTATCCTGCCGCAGGCGCTCCGGGTCATCATCCCGCCGCTGGGCAACCAGTATCTGAACCTCTCGAAGAACTCCAGTCTGGCGATAGCCATCGCTTACGCGGATGTGGTGCTGGTGACGCAGACGGTGATGAACCAGTCGGGGCAGTCGGTGACGGGCATCACCATGCTGATGATCGTCTACCTCATCATGAGCCTGAGCATCTCGGTGCTGACGAACCTCGTCAACCGCCGCTTCCAACTGGTCACGAGGTGATCGAGCATGGCGAGCATCCCTGAATCCCAGAACCGCGCGGCGTATGCGCCCGTGGTCAACTACGACGAACCGCCCATCAAGCCGCCGCCGCTGCTGGCGGTCGGGCCGCTGGCCTGGATGCGGAAGAATCTGTTCAGTTCGGTGGGCGATACGCTGCTGACGCTGGTCGGCGGTTTCGTGGCCGTCAGCGTGGTGGTCGGTGTCTTGCGCTGGGCGGTCGTGGATGCCAACTGGTTCGCCATCACCTTCAACTTCCGCAATTATCTGCTGGGGCGCTTCGAGCCGGAATACGAGTGGCGCGTCCTGCTGATGGCGCTGTTCATGGCAGTGGTGATCGGGGTGTGCTTCGCGGCCTGGACGCGGATCACGCGCGGCGCGATGATCGTGCTGCTGGTCTTCGCCGGTTTGCTGTTCGTCATCCCGCCGGTCGCGGCGGCCATCACCCGGCAGCCGGTGGCCTATTTCGCGGCTGGCTCCGCCGAGATCGCCGGGACGGGGAGCGATACCATCACCCCGCAGACGCAGTTGGCGTTCATCGCCCGCGCGGGTGAAACGCTGACCATCCAGTTGGCCTTGCAGACGAGCGAAGATGACAGCACTGTGGCGCGGATGGGCGGCTTCACGGATGAAGCCAGCAACCAGCTCCGAGTCAGCTCTATCGCTCGCCAGGCCAACGCTGACCGCATCGCCGAGATCGAGCGGCTGCTGGGGAACAATCTGGTCACGGCCAGTCAGCGCGAACGGCTGACGGCTGAACTGGGCAAGCTGACGGTCGTCGATCCTATCGCCGAGACCTACAGGCTCAACCAGAACGCGGTGATCGTCCGCATCCTGCGCGGCTCGGATTCGTCGGTGATCGCGGAAGGGAAGCTCGACCGGGAGAACAGCGCCCCGCTGACGGTGACGCTGCCGGAAGACGGCTGGTATATCTTCGAGAAGTCGGTGGATGGCGATGGCGTGGGGCTGATCCAGGTGCGGGGGATTTACCCGCTGCTGGAGCGGACGATTTCCCGATCCGCCGATGAAGCGGCGGCCAGCGGGGGAACGGCGGGCAGCATCCCGCAGTACGCGCGGATGACGGATGTCTTCACCACCGAGGCCGCGCGTCCGAAGACGGCCGATGGCAAGAATATGCCGATGGCGACGATCATCGACAACAAGTACCGCGGCGAACGCAGCCTGAACGATTACGTGAACCTGTTCATCGGGCCGTTCGCCGGGCAGCTCAGCACGGGGGTGCTGGGGTTGGTGCTGGCGCTGCTGGGCGGTTATGGGGCAGCGGTGCTGGCGAACCGGCAGCTCTCGCCGCAGGACGATCCCCGGCGGGCCTCGCGGCGGGCGGCGACCTACCTGCTCATCATCACGCCGGTGCTGATGTTCGTGCTGATCTACGGTTTCTTCACCGTGCTGCCGCTGACGGATACGCGGCGCTGGGGCGGTTTGCTGCTGACGATCATGCTGACGTTCGTCGGGATCGTGGCGTCGTTCCCGCTGGGGGTGCTGCTGGCGCTGGGACGGCGCAGCAAGCTGCCGGTGGTGAGCGGATTTTCGACGCTGTACATCGAGTTCGTGCGCGGCGTCCCGCTGATTACGGTGCTGTTCATGGCGCAGCTCCTGGTTCCGCTGGTCAACCCGAACCTGGCGCAGACGCCCAACGTGTTCCGGGCGATGATCGGGATCGTGCTGTTCAGCGCGGCGTATCTGGCGGAGAATGTGCGCGGGGGACTGCAAGCGATCCCGCCGGGGCAGGAAGAGGCCGCCAAAGCGGTGGGGCTGAGCGGGCTGCAAACGACGCTGTACATCACCCTGCCCCAGGCGCTCCGGGCGGTGATCCCCGCGCTGGTCGGGCAGTTCATCTCGTTGTTCAAAGATACCTCGCTGGTCGCCATCGTCGGCCTGCTGGATTTCTCCGGCATGGGCGAACTGGTGGTGGCGCAGACGGAATTCCTGGGCGTGCGCCGGGAAGTCTATGTGTTCCTGATCCTGGGTTACTTCATCTTCAGCTACGCCATCGCCACGGTGAGCCGCCGGATCGAATCGAGCGGTTCGGGCAAGGCGCTGGCCCGTAAAATCTAGACTGTCTGCGGGAGAAGGTCATGCCTGATTCAAACAAGACGCTGGCCCAGAATTCTGAACCGATCATCCTGTGCCGGGATGTGAACAAGTGGTTCGGTGAATTCCACGTGCTGCGGGATATTTCGGTCGAGGTCGCGCCGCAGGAGGTGGTGGTCATCATCGGGCCATCGGGATCGGGCAAATCGACGTTCATCCGCTGCATCAACCGGCTGGAAGAACATCAGTCGGGGCAGATCGTGGTGGACGGGATCGAGATGGGCAACGATGTCCGCAACATCGCCGCGATCCGGCGCGAGATCGGGATGGTCTTTCAGCAGTTCAACCTGTTCCCGCACAAGACCGCGCTGGAGAACATCACGCTGGCGCCGATGAAGGTGCGCGGCTGGGCGCGGGAGAAGGCCGAAGCGAAGTCGATGGAACTGCTGGTGCGCGTGGGCATCCCGGAGCAGGCCAACAAGTATCCGGGGCAGCTTTCCGGCGGCCAGCAGCAGCGCGTGGCTATCGCGCGGGCGCTGGCGATGGAGCCGAAGATCATGCTGTTCGACGAGCCGACTTCGGCGCTCGACCCGGAGATGATTAAAGAAGTACTGGACGTGATGAAGGAACTGGCGCGGAGCGGGATGACGATGCTGGTCGTCACCCACGAGATGGGCTTTGCCCGCGAGGTGGCCGACCGGATCATCTTCTTCGACCAGGGGCGGATCGTCGAGCAGGGGACGCCGGAGTATTTCTTCGAGCAGGCGCAGCATCCGCGCACCAAGCTGTTCCTGTCGCAGATTCTTTAGCTCAGTCCCATCAGAACAGGTTGACTTGGACACGGTGATGCCGTGTCCTTTTGATTCTTCGCCTTCGCGTCAACAGATCAGCATTTGAGCGCCATGTCACGCGATGTTGTGGCGGAGTTGGCGGCAATGGCGTCAGTGCCGCCAGGGTTGGATGCGCCTTTTTGTGTCAGTCCGTTTGTTCAAGAGCGCCGTCAGGCGGGTTGGCCGTGGGCATGATGCATCATGCCCCTACCCTGCCGTCAATACAGCGTAGCACAAAATGAGGCGGTTAGGGTGACATTTTGGTAACTCTTTTGAGGGGAAAAGGCCGGATGCGGGGCCGGAGGCTCAAGCCTCCGTCTGAGGCGGAAAGCCTGCTGAAGCAGGCTGAGGGGTGGGATCAGGGGTTAGGGATTGGGGAAAGGCAGGCGACCCTACGAAGGATGCGTGTTTGGCGGCGGGAATCCCGGACGGCCAGAAGGCCGTCCCTACGAAGGCGGGGGTTAGTATCGGCAGTCGGGTCGAAGCGAATGTGTAACGTCACCGTATTCTTTGGCGCGGCCAACCTAATATGCTATGCGACTTACTTGTCTCCTTATTTCGATCTGCAACTCTTCAAGCGTTAGCGGCGGACTTTGTCGATGCAGCATTGCATGGCAATTGGGACAGACTGGCCTTAGGTCTCTGATCGGGTCAATGTGATATTCGCTTCCTGAATGAGATGCAATAGGGTCTATATGATGAACGTGTATGAAACCTTCTCCGATTTCGCCGTACACCAAACCGAAATCGAAAGCGCATACCTGACAGAACGCCCCATAGTATTTGATGCAGGCCGCGCGAGCCTTAGGATCACGCTCATAACGATTGACTGTCACCCTCGCCTGTCTTCCTTCTGAGAAAACAACTTCATCGTTCCCAGCTGTTGGCAGACCGGCAACTGCTAATCTGAGTTTTCGGAGGTGATTTGACCAAGTCTGTTCGAGAGTCTGTGCAATCTCATTTGGGATTTCAACCCCTGCAGATTGTGGTCGCCAATTGAACTTTTCTGAAACTTCCTTTTCTGGTTTCAGAAGTTCATGTACTTCAAGATTCAGGAACGCATCTAGCGTAAACTCGACATAGTGCGCCTGCGGTGAGGGAGAAGATGGATTCCAGTGTATGTCTGACCCAGGTTCTCTGGTCGAAAAGCCAGACGCGAAAATCCCATGAAGGGGCTGTTGATAACCAAGTCGCATCATAAAAATCCTTGATCCGATGGGCAACCTCTTTCGAGGGCCGCAGCTCCAGACAAGTTGAGTCTCGAAGCCCAATTCAAAAGCCTGTTGTTCGTCCGCGTAATCGTCCCAAGGAAACTTTGTTGGATTCCAGGTCAGCAAGTATGCGCCCATAGTTCTTCCCTCATTTTGACACAACCGATGTAAATGTCGCAGGCATGAGTTCGTGTCTCAGCCCGGCAGGTAGGGTTCGACGTAGTAGCTGGTGAGGTCGCCTTCGGCGATCCAGCCTTCGCGCGTGCCGTAGCGGATGCGATACCAGGCGAAGTCGCCATTGCAGACGGGGCCTTCCAGCACGTAGAAGGCTTCACCGGGGGCGATGCGGATCAGGATAGCGGCATCGGTTCCGGGCTGGAGGCGCAGGTTGATCGGACGGGGGTCATCCAGGAGGACGCGGCCGCGTTCCTGGACGATGAGGCGCTGGCGGGGCGCTCCGGGGCAGAAGGGCGTGGGGCTGGGCGGCAGCGTGGGGAAGGTCATGGGGGTCGGGGTTGGCGTGAGCGGCGTGGGGGTGATCGGCTCCGGGGTAGAGGTGGGAGGCGCGCCGGGCCGCAATCCACAGGCGGAGAGCAGCAGGATCAGGCAGCCGAGCAGGAAGGGTCGCGGTTTCATAGCGCCGATTGTATCCCATTTCCGGGGAGGGAAGAAAAATTCCACCACAGAGGCACAGAGAACACAGAGAGTTGATGAGGGGAGAAAGGACTGTCCTGAACCCTGCCGAACTCTCATTTGACATCAGGAGCGATTTGGAATAGAGTTTTTGCATCGTCCAGAACATGAAAGGAGGTGGTCTTTTGATCGACAAGACTATGGTGGGGGTGCGGACACCCTAGCCAGCACCTCTTGTGGGCGTGTGTGCTCAGGCGCACCCCCACCCTCTAGTTTCGGAACACATTGACGGCCCAGGCAACCCCTGCGGCCGTCAGTGTTTTATAGGCCAGACTCAATCCAATACCACCACAGAGACACAGAGGAATACAGAGGGTAAAAGGGTCATGGGGAGGAGGAAGCGGGGTCGTAGTCGTCGCGGGTGAGGCCGTAGACGGCGACATCGACGTAGGTTCCATCCTTGAGGGCGGATTCGCGCAGCAGAGCTTCATAACGCAGGCCGGCCTTCTCCATGACGCGGGCGGAGGCGATGTTGGTACGGACGCACTGGGCATAGATGCGGCGCAAGCCGAGCGACTCGAAGCCAAAGCGGACGATGCGCTGGGCGGCTTCGGTGGTATAGCCCTGCCCCCAATGTTCGGCGCCCAGCCAGTAGGCCATATCGCCCCGGCGATGTTCGCCGTTGACTTCAATATCGATGCAGCCGATGAGGAGCGGGTGATGCTTGCGGATCAGCGCGAAGACGAAAGCATCGCCGCGGTCGCCGCCTCGCCGGGCGGTTTCGATCCAGTGCTGGGCGGCTTCCAGGGTGAAGGGATGGGGGGTATCCAGGAGGGTTTTGGATACCTGCGGGTCATCAAGTATCCGTTGGACGGAGCGGGCGTCGGTGGGTTCAAAGGGGCGGAGCAGCAGCCGTGAAGTCTCCAGGGTGAGCGGTGTATTCATCATGATGTTCAGGAGCGGCGGGCTTCGTAATCCTTTCGCAGTATGGCGTAGAGGTGGGCATCCAGGAAATCGCCCCACTTGAGGTAATGGGCGCGGAGCGTGCCCTCGTAGGTCATGCCGGCCTTCTGCATCACGCGGCCGGAGGCGGGGTTGCGGTCGAAGTAACGGGCATGAATGCGGTTGAGCTTGAGGTCATCGAAGCCGAAGGCGATCAAACGGCGCACGGCCTCGGTGACGTAGCCCTGGCCCCAGTAGGCTTTGCCGATCCAGTAGCCGACCTCGGCGCGCTGGTGGATGTGTTCGACGCCCAGACCGATGGAACCGATGAAGGTGTGGCTGGCTTTGAGGACGAGGGCGAAGGTGAAGCCTTTGCCGTCGCGGTTGGCTTCATTGGCGGCCTGAATCCATTCTTCAGCCGCGCCTTCGGGATAGGGATAAGGAATGTTCAGGGTGTTGGCGGCGATCTCCGAGTCGCGCATGTACTCGTAGATGAGCGGAGCATCCTCCAGCAGAAGCGAACGCAAACGGAGGCGTTCACTTTCCAGGATGGGGGCATCGGTGAGCATGATCGACCTTGTATGCAGGCGTATTTCGGCAGTCCGCGCCGCGCCAATGGCACAGCCCCATTATATGCGTAGTCGTGCGCGGTGAATCGGTAAGGTTCGGTGAGAGTCGTGCCGAAAGGCTCAGTCGAAGGCGGTGACGCAGCTATGTTCGATGTAGTGCATTTGCGGGAGGTGTTCCCGGCTGCGGATTCGCAGGGCGAGATCGATCAGGCGCGGGCCGTACTGCTCGAAGTGATAGTCGGCGGAGGCGACGAAAGACGATCCCGGACGGCGCATCTCCATGCGAACCTGTTCATCGGCGCCGTGGCCGGCAATCGCTACGTGATGTTCACGTCCGAGGAGGCGGGCGGCATCCAACGCGCCGAGGGCGGTGTCATCGTTGATGCCAATGATGGCGATGTGTTCGTAGGGCATCCAGCGGTTGAGGACTTCGGCGGTGCGGCTGGCGGCCGTCTCGCGCGAGTGGCCGCTGTCCAGGTAGAGGATATCGGTTCCCTGGACGGCGACCTGGTTTTGCAGGCCGGCGACCGAGTAATTCACACGGTCGCGCAGGACGCTGATGACGCGGGATTCGGTCAGGACGAGGAGTTTATCCACCTGGCCGCCCCACTGCTGGCGGATGTGGCGGCCGAGCGCATCGCCAGCGAGCAGGCCGGCCTCCTGGTTGTTGGCGCCGAAGTAGATTGCCATGGGGATGGGAATATCGACGGCGATGATGGGGATGCGGTGGGGCATGAGAATCTTGTTGAAGGCCGGGCCGAGGCGCTCGTTGATGTGAAAGATGATGGCGAGGTCTACGGACTGGTCGGCGAATTCCTGGACATTCGCCAGGGCGAGGTCGTCGTCAAGCTGGTTGTCGCGGACAAGGAGGTGGAGGTCAGGATGCTGGGCGGCGGCCATCTCCAGGGTGGAGCGGCGGTAGACGACCGACGGCATGGATTCATCGAGGTTGGCAAAGCCGATGGTGTAGGGCATGACGAACTCACCTCATGTACCAAACTACATTGACGATCAACGAGCAGGGTGGCAACCACCCTGCTCTCATAAAGACTTCGATTGGTACTGCCTGGGTGATTCATCGGGAAGTTATCCCGACGGTTCGATTATAGCACTGAAATTACGATGGAGATTAACGAAGGTGATCGCGTAGCAGGGATGGTCTACCTACTGAGAGGGTGGAGATATTCGTTTCCAGTCGAACTGATCGACTTCACCAGCCTTGCAACTGATCAACAATGCGCCACCGCGTCCTCCGGCAGCTATTTCGTCGATGTCGTTCAAGAATTGTGTAGTTCCGGTATGCTCGATCCGAAAGCGCGGTTGTTGGCTTTCTGGTTTCGTCTGAACTGGACTGTCATTTGGCATCATAGGAAGCATGCCCAAGAGTCCCATCACCTCGGATCGCGTGAACTTTTCTCGGCGGATTGTCCAGGGAAGTTC
>JAEUQZ010001010.1 GCA_016788965.1 Anaerolineae bacterium
AAAACGACAAATTAGAAATTTCATATTTTAAATCTTGAGTTTAAGTTCCCATTTGTCATTTATTAAATCCTACTTCGCACAAAAAAAATTAGTAAATAAAAAGACTATTCCTCTAAAGTTGAAATGTCTCCTTCGCTTAAACCTTGCGCTCTGGCTTTGAGTAAACGGCGCATGATTTTGCCACTGCGCGTTTTGGGGAGAACTTCCATAAATGCGATAGCTTCCGGTCGAGCGATCGGACCGATCTCTTTTACAACCTGTTCCTTAAGTTCTTCTTCGAGTTCCTTGCCGGGCGTAAATTTAGATCGCAAGATGACGTACGCATGAATCGCATTCCCTTTGACCTCATGCGGAAGCCCGATGGCGGCGGCTTCCGACACTGCCGGATGACTTACCAATGCGCTTTCGATTTCCGCCGTGCCCAACCGGTATCCGCTCACTTTGATCACATCGTCGATGCGGCCGATTACCCAAAGATATCCGTCCTCGTCTATACGCGCAGAATCGCCGGCCTTGTACCATCCTTGTTTTT
>JAEUQZ010001011.1 GCA_016788965.1 Anaerolineae bacterium
GAGGGCAAGGACTGGTCGGTTCCGGGTGTGCCGGGGCTGAGCTTCCAGTTTCAGTTGACCGGGCCAGAGCAGCGGGTGATGTTCACCTTAGACCTGGCGAAGTATATCCCTGCTTTGCAGTGAGCCATAGGGACGTGAATTATGCCCGCTGAACACACCCTCAACGAGAAAAGGACGCCAGAGCGGACTCGACGGCCGCCTACGTCTGTAGAGGGAGAAGGGCAGGATGGGCATCCCATTCATCCGGCGGTGGATACGGTCTTCCGCCTCCAGCGCACCATCGGCAATCAGGCGGTGCAGCGCTGGCTCGCGCCCAGCACCGGAGCCGATCCAGCGCAGGCTGCCCCTGATGTCACGGCTGCGCCGCGTTCTATTCAGCGTTTCGGCTCGCTGGAACATCAAGAACTGGGCGATAAGGGATCGGGCGGCGGGCAGTATGATTTCGGTGGCGGTCAGACTACTGTAGCTGACCCAACCCGTCCCGCAGCCGCTTTCCGGCTGACGCATGGCGATATCGTCATGCTCAGCGGCG
>JAEUQZ010001012.1 GCA_016788965.1 Anaerolineae bacterium
ATTGAAATCGGCGAAGACCAGCACCTCGACGACACCGGGCAGGGCCGTCGCATCGACGCTGACCGGCACCTGCATCGGATTCTCGGCGGTGGACGGCGCCACTACCTTGACCCGCGGGTCGAACAGCACGGGCGCCCCGGCCAGCATCGACTTGTGCATGTCGGCCCAGCGCGCCGAGGCCAGCGGATCGCCTTCGTCGCGCAAGGCGGCGGCATCGGCCGGCGACATCAGCGCGGCGAGCGCGATGGCGGCTATGGTCAGGGGGAATTTCATCCAGTCTCTCTCCAATTCTTGCCTGCTCGGCTTTTATTGGACAGCAATGTGCAAACGGCGTGCCAATTGGCCAAGGGCGCCATAAACGCCCCGCCACACCCCTTGACCGGCCGCTCGCTGCGAATCTGTCACCTCCCCGCAACACCCGATGTGCTCAACATTGGAGCACATGGTTACAATTGAAACACGCGATCAACACATGACCAACCGGCCGAAAAGCCCGCCAAATCATGGATAACCCCAAAAAAATTGGGGCTG
>JAEUQZ010001013.1 GCA_016788965.1 Anaerolineae bacterium
GTGAACACAGACAGCTATCTGCTGCTTGGATTGGTCGTTGTTTCGCTGGTGGTCGGCGGTTACCTAGGCAGCCTCGTGCTGCGCTTCAGCAGCGCCCGCAAGACCATCCACGTCCTTGAACAGCTCAAAGATCGCTGATCGCCAATCTCTCATCAGGGCGCACCACCGCGCGATCGACATGAAAAGTCCCCTTGCCGTCACGTGGCAAGGGGACTTTCTTGTCTTTGTGGCTTTCTCTGTGTCCTCTGTGTCTCTGTGGTGAAATTCATTCTGGTTTCGACGCCGCTACTCCCCCCGCTGATCCCACCCCATTTGCACGCCAAACCGCGTGTCGCTTCGGATCAATGCCCCGAACTCCGGGTGAAGCTGCGAAATCACCACCTGCCGCACTTTCTGATGCGACTCCAGCGCCCCATCCGCCAGTTCCAGCGCCGCTTCCACATCGGCCACCAGCCCGGTGAAGAACACCAGCCCCTTGCCGTGCAGCCCATCCGCCAGCCGGATTTCCATCAGATTGACCTGGGCGCCCTT
>JAEUQZ010001014.1 GCA_016788965.1 Anaerolineae bacterium
GGGAGTTGGGGGTGAGGCTTACAAAGTCACCCTGCCCAAGGCCGTCTACCTGCTCAACCCCGATACGATCACACAGCCAGGCGCGACGCGGCAGTTATACGACGCGCTGATGAACGCGCCGGATGTTGGGCTGGTGGGCGCGCAGTTGGCCTATGAGGATGGCAGCTTTCAGCACAGCGCGTTCGGATTTCCGGGGCTGCGCCAGCTCTGGACGGAATTCTTCCCGACGCCGGGACGCTTGATCGAAGGGCGCTTCAATGGGCGTTATCCGCGTGCGCTGTATGAACGCGGCCAAGCTTTCGACGCCGACTGTGTGCTGGGCGCGACGATGATGCTGCGCCGCGAGGTGGTCGAGCAAACAGGCGGTTTTGACGAGACGTTCTTCATGTACTGCGAAGAGATCGATTGGGCCTGGCGCATCCATAAGGCGGGCTGGCGAGTGCAGTGTGTGCCAGCGGCGCGTGTCGTGCATCTGGCCGGGAAAAGTACCAGCCAGGTGCGTCCGCAGAGCGTGATCAACCTGTGGACGAG
>JAEUQZ010001015.1 GCA_016788965.1 Anaerolineae bacterium
CGCGCCTGTACCAACGCCAACGACCAAGCCCCAAAACAAGTGCAACTGCCAGAGGTCGGTGAGGTTTTGCAGCGGGAATAAGCCCACGGCGATGAGCGCCATCCCGCCCACCATAACCCGACGCGGGCCGAAGCGGTCAATGAGTGAGCCGCCAAGCGGCGCTCCAAAACCGAAAGCAAAGAGGCTGACTGCTTCCGCCAGCGAGATGCTGGCACGAGTCCAGCCGAACTCGTCTTCCAGCGGCTTGATGATGACGCTGGGAGCCGTCCGAACCCCGGATGAAGTCAACAGGGCGAGGAAGGTGACGAGGACGACAATCCAAGCATAGTGCAATCGCTTGAACACCATATTGCTGTTTCCTGTTTCTCGAAAGCGATCCTGTCACGTTAGCATGGTTGTGGACGGGCATCAATAACCACACAAAACCAGCTTGATCAAGGATACGGGATGAGTTCGATTTGCGGAAGGAAGCGTTCGACATCCTCACGGCGACAGTCGGCAGTCCCCGGCAGCAGGCACACCGCAGAGGCC
>JAEUQZ010001016.1 GCA_016788965.1 Anaerolineae bacterium
TCCGCCGCAAGTAACTGGGCGACAGGATCTTCTCGCGCATCTTTGAGCGGCAGGTGGCCGAAGCCCATGTCCGGGCGGTCATCTTCAACTGCTTCACCTACCTGGGCATGCCACTATCGGGCCGGGCACATGCGCCTGCTGGATGAAATGACCCAGGATAACTTGAGTACTATTGACCGCATGCTATCCTGAATGAGTTCATTGTCATAAAGAGGCGTCTCGCATAGCACTAGATTGTGTAAATGAACTCAGCCGCCAAACGATGATCACGCCGGTATCCTGATGCCGCAATTCTTCCAGACTCTCATGGGTGAACTAACTAATACCCTGCTCCGACTGGGTGTACTTGCGAGTCTGACGTTTCTGGGCGCCTGCGCCAACGTGTGGGTCGATGCTGAAGGCAACCGGCACGTTTCGGGTTTGATGCACCTGACGTTGTCGCCGACCTATCCCCCGGCTGCCGCCGAGACGCTGCGCGTTCGCACGATTGGCTTTAGCTGGACCCGTGCCGACGCCGGCAGCGCGTTGCT
>JAEUQZ010001017.1 GCA_016788965.1 Anaerolineae bacterium
ACCATGACAGACCACACGCACACTTCTCGCTTACCCGGCTTTTACAAGCGTCCGCTGGCGGAGCGCGCCGCCATCGTCGCCCAATGGGCAAACCTGACTCCTGATGAGCAGGCGGTCCTCATCGGCGTGCGCGGACTGAATGCCGCCGCTGCCGACAACATGATCGAGAATGCGGTCGGCGTCTATGCCCTGCCGCTGGGAATCGCCACCAATTTCCTGATCAACGGCGTGGACGTGCTCGTGCCGATGGTGGTTGAAGAGCCGTCTGTGGTCGCCGCCGTCAGCAACGCCGCGCGCCTCTTTCGCGAAGGCGGCGGGTTCACCACCGCCAGCGATGAGCCGATCATGATCGGGCAGATTCAGGTGATGGATGTCGAAGATCTCTTCGTCGCCGCGGGAGCCATCAAAGCCAACCGGGCGCGCCTGCTGGCACTAGCGGATGAAGTCGGCGGCAGTATCGTCCGGCGCGGCGGCGGGGCGCGCGACATTGAGGTTCGCCTGCTGCCCGAAACTGGCGCAGGTCCCATGCT
>JAEUQZ010001018.1 GCA_016788965.1 Anaerolineae bacterium
GTTGAACGCAGTCCTAGTGGGTGTGATTCTGCTGGGCTGCCTGCTGAAGGTGCTGCTGGTTCTCGATAGCAAGACGGTGGCAGATGCGCAAAAGCTCTTTTTGCCTGTCGAAGCGACCGAGTACGTGCAGGCTAACCACCCACAAGGGCCGATGTTCAACAGCTACAACTGGGGCGGGTATCTGATGTTCCGACTACCGGATTACCCCGTTTTCGCAGACGGACGTACGGATTTGTATGGCGACACGTTCCTGACAGGTGAATATGTCAGAGCTGCGACCGGCTCGCTAGGGTGGCAGGACATTCTGAACCAGTACGGCGTGAAGATGGTGTTCATGGAAAAGGATAGTGGGCTTTCCCAGATTTTGCGTAATGAGCCGGATTGGAAGGTGGTTCATGAGGACGACCTGGCCGTGATCTTCGTGAGGGAATGATCAGAAAAATGATCCAAGACGAAGGCGCAAAGAAGCTAAGTCGCAGAGAAGGTTATGGCTAAAAAGAAGCAAATAGCTGACATGAAGAGTCCGGAAG
>JAEUQZ010001019.1:0-245 GCA_016788965.1 Anaerolineae bacterium
GAGGGCAATGGCGCCACCGTTGACGTTGACGATGTCGGGATTCATGTCCAAGTCACGCATGACGGGAACGGCCTGCGCGGCAAAGGCTTCGTTCAATTCGATGAGGTCGATGTCGGCCATTTGCAGACCGGCGCGATCTAATGCGCGGGGAACGGCGACAACCGGGCCGATGCCCATGATTTCGGGACGGACGCCACCGGCACTGAAGCCGACGAAACGGGCAAGGGGTTGAAAGCCGAGACGGG
>JAEUQZ010001019.1:255-529 GCA_016788965.1 Anaerolineae bacterium
ACGGGCGGCGGTGGCGGCCTCCATGATGATGACGGCAGCAGCGCCATCACTGAGGGGGCTGGAATTGCCAGCGGTGACGAGGCCATCGTCTTTGAAGGCCGGTTTGAGGCGGGCGAGCGCTTCCAGCGTGGTTTCGCGGCGGAGGTGTTCGTCGTGGCGGAAGTGATGATGCACGACACGGCTGGAGCCATCAGCCTCTTCGATGGTTTCATCAATTTCGAGGGGGACGATTTCCTCATCGAAGTAGCCTTTGTCGAGGGCGAGGGCGGCTTTG
>JAEUQZ010000101.1 GCA_016788965.1 Anaerolineae bacterium
GCCGCGAGGATAATCCGCATGGAGAAGAAAGCCGAATTCCTCTACCTGATCACCACCGGCTGGAAGTCCGGCCAGCCCCGCGAGATTGAAATCTGGTATGTCGCCCATCAGGGCTGCTGCTATATCTGCGCCGAAGGCCGCGAGGATGCCCACTGGGTACGGAACATCCGCCGCCAGCCGCGGATCACCTTCTGGGTCGAAGGTCGCAGCCATGACGGGATCGGCCGCCCGCTGGACGCAGCCGCTGACAGCAAATTGGTCGCCGAAGTTTCGGCCTTGATGGACGCCAAATACGGCTGGAGCGACGGCCTGCTCGTGGAACTGCGCCCTGATCTCACTGGATGACTGTTGGAAAAAGCCTGGTCTACACCGCCAGCACGCGGATGAGTTCGGCCAGGTTGTGGCCGACGATCCGGTACTCGCTGCCCACCTTGAGTTGAAGCGGGCCGCTGAAGGGCGCTTTGTGGATGATCTGAAGGGTCCGCCCCGGCAGCAGCCCCAGCGCCGCCAGGTATTCCAGACGGTCGGATTCGCGCGTCCGCACCCGTGTGATTTTCAGTTCGACCCCTTCGGAGCTGTCAGCCAGCAGTCCATCGTGCAGTTCCGGCACATCCCCGTCGGGTGACGGGATCGGCTCGCCGTGCGGGCAGATCGTGGGTTGCCCGGCCATCTCTGCCATGCGCTCGGTGACGACTTCGCTCAGCCCCTGGCTGATCCGGTTGGCTTCCGCATGAACCTCGTGCCAGCCAAAGCCCATGATCTTCACCAGAAACACCTCAGCGATGCGATGCCGCCGCAGTTCCTTCAATGCTTCGCGCCGTCCGTCTGCGGTCAGCCGGATGCCCTGATAGGGTTCGTGATCGAGGAATCCACTTTCTTTGAGCTTCGTGACCATGCGGTTGACTGCCGGGGCACTCACATCCAGCAGATCAGCCAGCGCCGAGGTGCTGATGTAGCCGTCGGGGCTGTTCCCCCGGTCGGAGAGGCGGTAGATTTCGGCCAGATATTCACGTTCGCGCAGCGTGCGGCTGGCGTCCTGGAGGCGGTCGCTGCCCATGACCGTTACCAGCCGTGTTCCAGACGAGTCACCAGGCGCTCCGGCATCCCGTGGGTTCGCATCCGCTTCTGCACCGCCGCCACGTCATAGGGGATGCGGCGGTGTTCCCAGACATTCGCTTCCACATCCAGGATCGCGTAAGCCGCATCGGGGTTTTGATCGCGCGGCTGTCCGACGCTACCGGGATTGATGATCTGGCGGCGGCCGTTGAGCGGGCGCACTTTACGGTAGGTCGGCGGGATCGCTTCCGTCTCGCCTTCGGTGTCCACCAGTTCGTAGATGATCGGCTGGTGCGTGTGCCCCACCAGACAGTAGGGCGTCTCGAAGTGCGGGAAGTTCAGCGTGGCGATCAGCGGCTCCAGGATATACTCCCACACCGGTTCGCGCGGGCTGCCATGCGCCAGCGTATAATTCCCGATCACGAAAGTCGTCGGCAGCGCATCCAGGTATTCAACATTGTCTTTGGTCAGCGTCTCACGAGTCCAGTTCACCGCCATGCGCGCATCCGGGTTGAAGGTGCGGATGTCCAGCCGTCCCAGCGCCGCCCAATCGTGGTTGCCCGCCAGACACAGATGCGGCAGAGTCCGCAGCAGTTCGACGCACTCATTGGGGTCCGGCCCGTAACCCACCACGTCGCCCAGGCACCACACGTATTCCCACTGCCCCTTGGCATCCTGGAGGACGGTCTCGAAGGCAGTCAGATTGGCATGGATATCGGAAATGATGAGAATACGCATGGCACATTCCGTGAGCAAGAGCCTGAAACAGACATGTGTGGATCATACCATGCTTCAGGGGGGCTTGCGAGTTTGATTCTGGTTACGCGCTCGCGCCTTTACGCAGAATTCAGATTCATCCTTGTCCTGCTCCTGGGAGCGATTCTGACCGCCTGCCTCCAGCCAACAGCCCCATCCGTCCCCTCAGAGACCACGCCCATATCGTCTACCCCGGCTGCCCCATCCACCCCCAGCCCGCCGTGGACAGATGCCAGCCGCGTCTTCGATGGCGTCTGCTTTGAAGCAGCCCAGGCCATCAGCAATCAGGTGTTTATCCTCCGCTCCGCCCAGGATCACATCCAGTTCTACGACCGAATCGACCAGTCCGGCCTGTGCCGCCAGCCCATCACCCGCAATCCCTTCGAGTTCAGCAGCGGCCAGATTCTCGCGGGTTTGTGGAGCGCAGGTTACGGCTGCAAAGCCCATCACGAACTCATCGCCTACCAGCAGGACGATGCCAACCGCCGCCTCATCATCGTCCTGCGCTTCGTCACCGAAGGAACCTGTGACTACCAGCTTCTCCGCGCCTACTGGATCGGCATCGATGGACTGACCGGCTACGACATCCAGATCGTCGTCGGTTGAAAAACCCCGCTTGATCGTCGCCGTTGGTGAGATGGTCATAGCGTGTCACGGCCGCATGATCTATGATTGGCGGCGTTCAATCCCAGTGCGACTAAGGATGTGCCCCCGATGACTCCACGCCCGGCGATGGTCTGGACGGATACCAGCAACGCTTTTGCCCACAACACCATGAAAGTCCGCGTCCCGGAGATCATTCGAGATGTGCAGGCGCTCAACCCGGATTATCCACCTGCGATCCAGATGGGGCTGACCCGCCTGGCCGCCGAACTGGAGCAGAACGCGCTCATCCCGCCGCTGGATCGGTTGGCTCCTGACGCGGCTTTCTGGGGACAGTTCAGCGCCAACCACGCCGGGCAGACCTGGCTGAACACCGACTGGTTCTTCGCCGAGACCTACTTTTACCGCCACCTCCTCCATGTGGTACGCTGGTGGGAGACAGGCCGCGATCCTTTCGCGCCGCACAAGGCCGCCGAACTGCGCGGCGATATGCTCTGGAAGCTGCTCGAACGGGCGCTGAGCCTGCGCGACGATCCCCTCCCGGAACGGCTGGCCGCGCTGATTCACGCTGATGTCTGGGGCAACCGCGTCGATCTGAGCTTCGCGGCGGTGCTGGAACATGGGCATGTCGGCAGCCATGAGGACTTGCTGGTGGATGACACTGAGGCGGTGGTCGAGCGGCTGCTGGCGGGCGCAGGCCGCGAGGTGCATTTCATCGCCGATAATACCGGGACAGAATTGGCGATGGACATGGCGCTGACCGACGCGCTGCTCGATGCCCGCATCGGCCCGGTCATCTTCCACATCAAAGCCTATCCCATGTTCGTCAGTGACATCACCGTGCCGGACTTCCACCACATGCTGGCACACATGCGCGGCGGGGACTATGGCGCGGCGGCGCAGGGGTTAGGCAGACGCCTCCAGGCCGCCTTCGATGACGGCCGCCTGGTCGTCATGCCGCATCTCATCTGGAACACGCCGACCGCGCTGGCCGATCTGCCGGAGCCGCTGCGGAGCGTCTTCGACCGCGCCGCGCTGGTCATCAGTAAGGGCGATCTGAATTACCGCCGCATGGTTGGCGATCTGCTCTGGGCGGCGGATACGCCCGTCGCCGAAGCCGTCGGCGAATTCGCCGCGCCGTTGGTCGCCCTGCGGACGATGAAGAGCGATCTGCTGGTCGGGCTGCAACCCGGTCAGGCCGAGGAACTGGACGGGATCGATCCGTACTGGCGGGTCAACGGCAAACGCGCCTTGATCCAGTTGAAGCCGTGAGGGACGTGATGCCCCCAACGTTGGAAATCGCGGCGGTTTCGGTCGAGGATGCGCGGCAGGCGCAGACCGGTGGGGCCGACAGCCTGGAACTGTTGCGCGATCTGGGGCGCGGCGGGCTGACTCCCCAGTTGGAACTGGTGCGGGCGGTGCGCGACGCCGTGACGATCCCGATCCACGTCATGCTGCGACCGCACGATAACGGTTTCGTCTACACCCGCCAGGAAATCGACGCGATGCTGGCCGCGCTTGAGAACTGGAAGCCGCTGGGAATCGACGGCGTGGTGTTCGGGGCGCAGACCGCCGACGGTCGCGTCGATGTCGCCCTGATGCGCGCGGTGGCGGCGCAGGCCGCTCCCATACCCATCACGCTGCACCGGGCGCTGGACTTCAGCGTCGAGCCAGAGCAGACTCTGGCGGCGCTGGCCGGGATCGTGCCGCGTGTGCTGACGGCTGGCCCAGCCCCGACGGCCTGGGAGGGACAGGCGGTGGTGCGCCACTGGGTGGCGCGGTTCGGAGCGCAGTTCCGGTTCGTCAGTTCAGGGGGATTGACGCGGGAGCATCTGACGCGCTTCGCCGCCGAAATCGGCGCGGCGGAGGCGCATGTCGGCGGGGCCGCCCGCACCCATGACGCCGTGGACAGCCTCAAGGTGCGGGCGCTGAAAGCCGCGTTGAACGAATCTAGCCGGTGAAGGACATGGTTTGCAGCATCGCTTCGATGGCGCTGCGGGCGATAAGCCAGGTCAGCAGGTTGGAAACCACCGCCAGGATGATCGAGGCGATCAGGATCGACAGGCAGCCGCTCCCAACGCCGAAGTCATAGGCTTCGCCGATCTTCCCTGCTGCTTTGAAGAACACGAACAGACTCGCCAGGATCATCGGCAGCATACAGACGCCGCCGATCAGCACCGCCCCGGTCGAAGCCAGCGTCATGGCGATCAGCGTCCAGATGAAGAACACCACCGTCACCATCGTGTAAAACGGCGTAATCTGGCACATCATGTAGGTGAACGTGCCTTTGCCCTTCAGCAGCCGGGTGGCAACCAGATGGATCAGGCCACCCTGGATTGCCAGCGCGATCACCGAAGCGATGGCGCTGACGATGGCGACCACCAGGAGAATCCCGATGCCAAGCTGCTGAAACGTCAGCGTCGGATCGCCCATCTCGGCCAGCATCGCCCGAGTCGAGGCGTCGAGGTCTTCCATCGAAGCCGCGTTCGCCACCATCCGCCCCATAAGCTGCGAGAGGATCAACGGCGTCAGGAAGGTCAGCACGGCCAGCACCACGCCATAGATGCTCAGGTCGAAGGCCAGCGCCGGCGTGGTGATTTCTCTGGCTTTGGAGAGGTGTTCGCTCTTGCGCTTCTCGGTTTTGACCTTCTCGGACTTCTTGATGAAGTCGCCGCGTTTTTCGCCGCTGCGGAGCATGGCGAGGGCTTCTTCATTGCCCACACCCAGCACGCTGCCCGCCAGACTGAGGAAATAGGGGTCATCCTTGAGGTTGGGGTTGGTTTGCAGCGCCTTAGCCAGTTCTTTAGTGGCTTTGGCGTTTTCGTTGTTGACCACCAGACTCATGGCGGTATCCATGTGACCGCGGGCACGTTCAACATCGCGCTCGGTGACGACCGCGGGCGCTTCTTTCCCCGGCTTCTGCACCCGCTGGCTGAGGAAATCCAGCGCCTTGATGGCAAGCTGGCGCACTTTGGCATCGTCATCGATGCGCGAGATTTCTTCCAGCGGCGCGATGGCATCGGCGTCGCGGGTGTTCGCCAGTTGCGCGATGGCCCTCTGCCGTTCCCGCGCATCGGGGTGCTTGAGCTGCTTGAGCAGTGCCTTGTCGATGGGCATACGTGCCTACCCTTCCCCACCAGATAAAGACGATCCGATCCACATGACATCTTCATTATGGACGCGAATCGCTTCCAGCGTGCCTCAATTTCTGGGGAAGTTGCTGAAATTTCTGTTACGTCAGGGCGAATTGGCCTTCGACGGTGTAAGTCGGGCCTTCTGGGGCGAGCAGGCTGGAATACAGCACGAAGCGGCTGACCGGGATCGGGGCGCTCTTGAAGTGAACATGCCGCCCGAAGAACTGGCGCAGACTCTCCGAAGCCGGCGCTTCCTTGAGCCGCGCCAGGGTGATGTGCGGCGAAAACGGGCGGTCTTCCGGATCGATCCCCAGCGGTTGCAGCACCGACTCGATCTGGCCGTGAAGCCGCTTGAGGTCGGGCGGCGCTTTGACCCCCGTCCAGATGATGCGCGGCGCTCCTCGCGGCGGGAACTGCCCGACGCCCTGAAGCTGGAAGCTGAACGGCGCAGCCCGCACCTGCCCCAGGGCATCGGAGAGGGTATCCAAAAGGTCGTCTTCGACATCGCCAATGAAACGCAGCGTCAGGTGAAGCTGCTCGCGCTTCACCCAACGGACGCCACGAATCCCGTAACACAATTCGGTCAGGTCATCCTTGACCGGGTCGGGCAGATCGATGGCGACGAACAGACGCGGCATGGCTACTCCCCGGTGCACCACTCGGCGGCGCAGTCCGTCGCCGAGGCGATGCTGTTCACATCCGGCAGCGCCCTAAACTGGGCTTCCGTGAGGGTCGATCCGTCCCAATCCATGAACACCTCGAAGCCATCGCCGCGCACCAGCATCATCCGCGAGAATTCGGTGTAGCTCCGCGCGACCGGTTCGATGCTCGTCCCCAGCGGGATCGAGCCGACGGGCTGCCGGGCGAAGCGATCCAGGAAGGCCACCGCGAACGGCGAGTCAATCGTGACCGGGCCGCTGGCCGCCTGTCCATCGCTGGAGGCTGCCGGGGCCAACTGCGCCTCGACGTAGAGCGAAGCTTCCAGTTCGGCTTTCTGGCAGAAGTCCGGGTCATTGATCGAAGCAGTCAGGGTGAATCCACCCTGGCTCTCCAACCAGTTCACCAGGGCTTGCGTCGCCCGGCTGCACCGCATCAGCGGATCCGATCCAGCCCATCCCGGCGGGCGGATGTTCGGGCCGTTCACCGCATCCGCCAGCAGTTCCAGATCGTGGCGGATGTCGCGGGCGATGGCGACCGGCGTGCTGCCGACCGCGCCAAACCAACCCGCCGGGCGTTCAACCTGGCCGATGAGCGTGCCCGCCAGGAGTTCCAGATCGAGCCGGATCAGGAGGGGCAGATCAGGCGTGGTGACATCCAGGCTGCCGCTCCAGCCGACCGGGCGCTCGCTGCCGAGCGTCTGGTTGACCAGCAGTTCCAGATCGGTGCGGGCATTGATGAGGATCGGCAGGGCGTCAGGATCGATGGGCGAATCAATCGCGTCTTGCAGGCGGGCCGCCAGCGGCAGCGCGACGGTCATCAGAATGAGCAGCAGGAAAAAGCGCAGTCGCCGCACGAGCAAACTCCTTCACATCAAAACAGGATACAGCATGGCAGTCATTATAGCAGTCCTGTGGGGACGCGCTTGTGCCTTTTCACGGGAATATTCCAGATTGGGAGCAGGATTTATCGCTGGCGGACGGGCAGAAGCCCGCCCCTACGATTCTCGTCTGGGTAGGGACGCCATTCTTGGCGTCCGAGAACAGAGTGTACCCCTTTTACGTCAGCTTCTCGCCAGGGATTGGCGGCACGGGTGGTCGCCGCTTGCGCTCGCCCTCGCGGTTGTCGCGCCGGATCAAGGGCAGACGCGGAGCAGCCTCGCCAGTCGCCGCTGGAAGAATCTGCTCGGTCGGATTCAACTGGGCGGTATCGGCCTGCTGCGGAACCGGGTGGTTGCCCGATTCCGGCAGCGTGGCGGGCGGGACGTTCTTGATCGGGACGAGTCTGCGGCTGTCGCTAAAGATCGTCCGGTCGAATTCGGTCAGCGGAAGCTGCTGGATCGCCGTCCCCAGCATCTCCTTGAGGATCGCCGCTCCATCCGCCCGCAGCCGCTTGTAAGCGTCGCGCGGGATGTTCCAGGCTTCCAGTTCGTCCAGCACGATGTCCATCAGCCCGATCAATTCGGCCTCGGAGACGACCGGGCTGAACTGCCGCTCGACGATATACGGAGAAATGTATCCCGCCATGCGCTGAATGACCGGGGTGGCCTCGCCGCGCAGATACAGCACCAGCGGCCACTGGTTGTCAGTAGTATGGGCGCTTAACTGGATATACGACGGGAAGATTTCCTGGCAGATGCGCGTGTAGAACTTCCAGTACCCGTTGACCCACTCCTGCACCAGCGTTTGCGGGTCGCGGGTGATGACGGCCAGCGACGGCGGCTGATCGGCCATCAGGACGAGGATGTTGGCCTCGGCCAACGCGCGGGCCAGCCGGGGCACGCGCTCTTCGTATCCACCGCGCTGATCCCAGTTCTGAAGTGTGTTCGGCGCGTGCTGCCGCGCCAGAGAGAGGAGAATCTGCTCGACACGTTGATCCATAGCCTGCCTCGCAGTCCTATTCGACTATTCGATAATCATAACCCATCCAACTTAAGACTGCCTAAAGTGCCTATTGGACTTCTGGAATCTAAAGTGGGCCATCCCGCTGGATGACCCACTTTCGCTGTGATGCGCTATCGGGGCGGAGTTCCACCCCTGGCTGGATTACGGCAGGATCACCGGCCCGGTCAGGCCGAAGTTCCCGCCCACCAGCACCAGATCGCGGATGTCCACCTGTCCGTCCGCGTTCAGATCCGCGAATTCCGGCGCGGGCGGAACCGCCACGCCGAAGTTCGCCCCGATGACCGCCGCGTCCGCCAGATCGATCACCTGGTTGCCGTCGGTATCACCGGCACGCAGCACCTCGTAGCCCAGATCGAGCAGCGAGCCGTCCGCCGTGACGCTGGCCGCCTGCGCCACGCTCAGATGCAGCGCCGCCGATGCCACCACCGCGTAATCGCCGATGCCCACGTTCCCGAAGCTGAACGTCCCGTCCGCTCCGGTGGTCACTTCTGCTACCAGCGTGCCATCCAGCTTGAACAGCCGTACCACGATCCCACTCTGATCCGTCCGGCTCTGGTAGGCCAGCACGCCCTTGACCACGCTCAACGGGCCAGGGGTTGGCGTCTCGGTCGGCACGACCGTCGGTTCTTCGGTCGGAGTCTCTGTTGCAGTCGGTTCTGGCGTGACCTCTTCCGTCGGCGTCGGTTCGACCGTCGGTTCCTCGGTCACATCCGGTGGCTCGACGCCGTCGAACGTCGCGTTCATCACCGCCAGCGGGACATCCCGCCCGTTTTGATCGACCGCCAGCGCCTCGCACGTCACATCGCTGTCGCCGAACCCAACCACCGAGTAGGCCAGCGTCGCCACCAGCGCGTTCCCTTCGACCGCCGGATTCGGATGCAGGCGGCTGGCTGCGATCAGCCAGTGTCCGTCCGGCTGGAAGCCCCGGTTAATCAGGTAGCTGTCCGCCGAGGTGAACGCCGCGCCTTCCGTCAAGCCCGTTCCGCTCAGCACCGCCGGATCGACCGCGCACTCCACCTGGAGGCCGTACACCCCGCTCACATTGACCAGATCGAGCGCCACCTGCACCGCCTCGCCCGGCTGCGCCTCCGCCGGATTCACGCTCACCACCAGCGCGGGTCCGCTTGGGGTCGGAGTTGGCTCGGTCGTCGGCTCTGGGGAAGGAGTCGTGGGTTCAGGCGACGGCGTCGTCGGCTCCGGTGAAGGCGTGGTCGGTTCTGGCGACGGCGTCGTCGGTTCTGGCGATGGCGTCGTCGGTTCTGGCGATGGCGTCGTCGGCTCCGGTGAAGGAGTCGTCGGTTCAGGCGACGGCGTCGTCGGCTCCGGTGAAGGAGTCGTCGGGATCGGCGTGGGCGTCGGTTTCACCTTCGGCTCGATCCGCAGGATGCTCCCGCCATGATTCACCACATACACCTCGCCAGCCTGATCTTCGCCAAACGAGCTGACGTTGAAGTCCGTATCCATGAACAGCGCCGTCTGCCAGACCCCGCTCCCATTGCGGAAGCTGCTCCAGATTTGCCCCTGACAGAAGTCCGCGAAGAAATACACCCCTCGCAGCGCCGGGGCGAACGAACCGCGATACACATAGCCGCCCGTCACCGAGCAGCCCACATCATGCCCATATTCCGCGAACGGGAAGATCGCGCCGGGGATGTTCCCCGCCGAATACTGGAATGTGCCTTCGTACACCTTCCAGCCGTAATTCGCGCCCGCGCCGCCGCTGGCCGGCCAGAAGTTGACTTCCTCGCGCGTCCCCTGCCCCACATCGCCGATATACAGATCACCCGTCCCACGGTCGAAGCTCCACCGCCACGGGTTACGCACACCCAGCGCGGTGATTTGTACCGGCGGGTTCGCCTGGTTCACATCCATCCGCACCATCTTGCCCAGCAGCACCCGGTTGCCCGGCAGCGGCGACATATTCTGAGCATACCCCTGCGGATCACCGCCGGAGCCACCGTCGCCCATCCCGATGTGCAGCCAGCCATCCGGCCCGAACGCGATCCCACCGCCGTTGTGGTTGGCATACGGCTGATCCACGCTCAGCAGCGGCGTGGCACTGTCTTTGTTCGCCACATTCGGATCCGCCGAGACCGTATAGCGCACCACCTGGGTATCGCCTGCCCGGTCGGTATAGTTGATGAAAAACTGTCCGTTCTGGCTGTAATTCGGATGGAACGCCAGCCCCAGCAAACCCTGTTCATTTCCCGTGCTGACCAGCGTGGAAATATTCAGGAATGGCGTCGGCAGTACCGCCCCATTCTGGACGATGCGGATTCGCCCGCCCTGTTCGACCACGAACAACCGCCCGGAGCCATCGCCCGCGTGGGTGACGAATATCGGGCGGGTGAAGCCCGAAGCCACCTGCACCAACTCATAGTCCGCCGGATTCGGCGCGGCCGGCTGCGCCGAGGGAGCAGCCTGGACAATGGCGGCAGCTGCCGCCAGCAGCAGTAAAACCAGGATCAACACACCACGTCGTAACGTCATAAACCCCATTCTCCCTGATCGTCTTCGGTCATGGCTGTGAAACGTCAGGCCAGCACGCCGCCTTTACGTTCTTCACATTTAGCCTGATTGTGTGCCACCGCTCCCATCAGGGGTATAAGAGAATGGTAATGTTGAACCCGCCATCCACTAGTCCATTCGTACCACGCGCGTTAGAACTCGGTTGCCCACCTTACAGCCTTCCAACCAACCTTACCCTCATGTCCACTGACTCACGGCCAGGATATTCCCCTCGCTGTCGATGAACCACGCGCTGCGTTCCCCCTCCAGATCGGCGATCCCATCGACCGTCTTCAAACCGGGGAAATCATATTCTTCAAAAACGACTCCCCTCGCCCGCAGTGCCGCCACCTCCTGCTCGACATCCGCCACTACGAACGACATCGCCGTGTTCTTCGCGCTGCCCGCGCTGGCCGTCTGATACAGGAAGAAGGCGCTCGTCCCACACTCGAAGACCGCCCCTCCCGCCGTCAGACGGTGCGGCGTCAACCCCAACCGATCCCGATAGAACGCCAACGCCCGTTGGAAATCGTGCGCCGGGAGCGTTGTCATGACCGTTGCGTTCGAGAGCATGATCCACCTCACTTCTGTGGAAAAAACCGGATGCTCATCCTACATCAAATGGCCTCCCCCAATCTGCAACATCAGTTAAACCGCCCAGCGCGAGCCTCGACCACCGTCTGCTTGACCCTCCGACCCTCTCCATCGTAAACGCAACTCGCCCCGCCCATGCTCAACAGCCGATTCGCCCGATCCCAGGTGTAGGCATTCGTCCCGTCGCTGAGCATGTTCCCGTTAGAATCATACGTCGCCCCGCCGGAGGTGAGTTGATTGGCCGCGTTGTAAGTGTAATTCGTGACCGTTGGCGTCCCGCCATTGAGCGAGAGGCTCTGCTGTGTCCGATTGCCGGAGCGGTCGAAAGCGTACTGGTAGCGGCGCGTCGGCGTCCCCTCGAACAGCAGCCCGGCGTGGTAGTCGGCCAGTCGCAGCCGCGCCAGGGCGTCGTTGACCGCATCACTGACGACCCCTCCGACAACATGTTCCTGGCCTGTGCCCTGGAAGCCCATGCCGACACCATCGTCAGCGGCGACAGCAAGTACCTCCTCCCCCTCAAAGTCTTCGAGGGCATCCCGATTGTGACCCCAGGGGAATTCGTTCACCGCTTCCAGAAGACGCTCCCGAAAGCTGCCTAGACTTCCAGGCTGGTTATCTAAGGATGTTTACGCGCAATTCAGTTTGGCTAAAATACTGTTATCGTAGATAAGTAATTAATAAACTAAATACACAGTTATTTCTTCACTGGTATGCCCCATAACCTTATCCAACCGCTGAAGTCAGAAGAAGCCAGTATGCGTTTATCAGGACTAAAGGCCAACGCAGAGATTTCTTCAGAATGCCCTTCAAGGAAGATGATTTTTTCGCGCTTCCCGACATCCCAGAGGGCAATTTGTTCATCATCTCCACCCGTTGCCAAAATGCCTCCGTCCATGTTAAAAGAGACTCCATTTGTATATTCCCTCTGATCAAGAATATATATCTCTTTTATATTAGAACCAAAAATAAGAATTCGAGTTGGAAGATTGGCATCTCCTGCCCATCCACCAAAAGCCAACAAACTCCCTTCTTGATTGAAGTCAATACTTATAGTATTGCCGCTGCTTATTATAGGAATGATTGATTCTTGGGCATTATCGTTAAGAACGGTATCGACATCCCAGATATAAAGCCCATAATTGAATCCAGACGCCAAGAGATTTCCATCAGGACTGAATTCAATATCCCGAACAGCAATATCGTCAATACCTGTATTCAGTGTTTTTATGATCTCATAGTCTGTCGTATTCCAAATCTGTATCGTTCCGTCTCCGCTGCCCGATACTAGAATAGATTCGTCGGGAGAAAAATCTACACTCGTAACAGCAAAGTGCTTCAATACAGCAACCTCTTTCACGAGTTCTAGGTCCCATACATGTATCGTATGACCAATCCCAGCAGCTACTAACTTCCCCCGTCGGCCAAAGGCGATACATCTGGCCGTTGATCCATCATAAAGACTACTGACGTTTTCAAGCGAATCCAGGGGAAAGAGTAATACCCCAAAACTGCCAGCGACACCCAAGAATTGCCCATCATTGCTCCATGCTATATCATTGATAGCGCTTGGCTCCACCGGGATTGTTGCAAATATCTCCACTAATTGATCTGCGTTACTTACAGAAATAATCTCCAACTCTGGATTTGAAAGCAACAAATCCTCCATGTGTGTTTTGCCCGATATACTATCTGCAAGCAATAACAACAGCAGGAATGTTGTGCGGATCATATATTGAATCATTAGAACCTCGCCATTTGGAGAGTTTCTGTAACTGGATTTGCATTACTGATCAACTTCACTTGTTGTTAAAGCAATGTGCCTTGCTCTAGTGCTAAGTCATTATCGCCCGATAGTGAAGTAGACACGGTTATCAAATACTCCGTAGGTTTCTTTTCCTGTTGGAAGGTGAGAGGCATAGTAGTCTGGCGGGGGTGGTTTGACAAAAGCATTCCCCCACGAACAAGCAAATCCATCACAGCCTTTTATGTTTGCGTTCGACAGCATCTGCTGCGCATTATCCTCGAAATCGCTAATCGATGAACCATTACTTGCTTTCAGCCTCGACAGATCAACAGAATTCACTGAAGATGCTTGATAC
>JAEUQZ010001020.1 GCA_016788965.1 Anaerolineae bacterium
GCCGTTTGCACCGCTTGTTCTCGTACCCGTGCCGCCCGCATCACCCCCCCGTCGGATTTCATAATTCGCAGCGTCACTGCTGCGTCACCCTGTTCTTGCAGTTGGGCTTCCACCGCGCTCAGGTAGCGGCTCATCACCGGGCGCACATAGGCGTCCAGTGCCGTTGTACTCGCGCGTTCATACTCACGAAACTCCGGCAGCACCTCGCTCGAAAGTGCCACCTGCCAATCCTTCAACCGCCCCCGTTCCACAATCCGCCGTTTGATCGCCTGTTCATGCGCCGCGTTCACATAACTGTATAGCAAACACACCGCCACCGACTCGATCTCCGCCGCCTCAATCGCCTCCAGTACCTGCTCCACCGCCGCCATATCCAGCGCCGTTAGCACCGCCCCTCGATGATCCAATCGTTCCGGCACTTCATAGCACCATTCCCGTGGAATCAGCGCCGGAGGCAGTTGTGGTTGCAGTGCGTACAGGGCAGGGCGGTTCTGTCGTCCGATGAACAGCACATCGCGGAAACCCTGCG
>JAEUQZ010001021.1 GCA_016788965.1 Anaerolineae bacterium
GGTGCGAGCGGATGAACCCCTTTCGATTGCTCCGCTGCTCATGATGCCTGATGCCCCTCGCCAGATTTGGTCTTTTCGTGGTGCAGTTTACAGTAAACGGTTGCAAAATGCGCTGGGGATGCTGGCGCGCCGGGCCGACCCCTCTGCTGGCGAGTCGCTTATCCACGCTTTGTACCAACGCTTGCCATTCGTCGTGACGACCAATCGCGTTGGTGGTACCCTGAAGCTGTGGAGTATCGGCGAATGGCAGTTCCGCCATAGCCCGGATTACCCAACCTATGTGCCACTGATGCAGATTGAGGAAGGTGTTTTGCGCCCAACCGGTGAACAGCCTGCGCGTGACATCACCTGAAATACATGCGTGTTGGTCAGATTGGAAATGCATGGAAACCCTGTCACAACTTCATCCCGTATTGCTCGCCTTAATCGCGACGACCTTCACTTGGGGGGGCACAGCGCTGGGGGCGGCAACGGTTTTCTTAACCCGTCGTGTGAACCGCAAACTGCTCGACTTGATGTTGGGCTTTGC
>JAEUQZ010001022.1 GCA_016788965.1 Anaerolineae bacterium
GCACCCCCACCCAGCACATTCGTCCTGGTAGGGGCAGGATGCATCATGCCCAACCCACTCCCTAAACCTGACCCGCCCTGACTTTCCCTAATCCCCAATCCCTAACCCCTGATCCCTGCCTCTGAACCCCTGGAGGGGGTGGTCTTCGTTGCAGCCCGGCCATTTCATGGCCGGGTGACACTTATCAACGCACCTCCCGCTCCTTATATCTCCCCCACCCTCCGTATGATCTCTGCGTCCTCTGCGTCTCTGCGGTTCAATTCGCCTTTCTTCTTCTCTACGATTTTATGGCGCAACAGTAGACAAAATGTCACCCTTTCCGCCCCGTTTTGTGCTATCGTGAGAATTAAGGCGGGGTAGGGGCATGAGGCATCATGCCCACGGCGTACCTACCTACACCGCGAACGGCGGCGACTGCGCGGTCTTTTGTCCCTTCAGTGGACATGGCTTTTCGGCAACCGGATCACTTGAGTGTCCGGCGGCTCTCGCTCATTTTGTGCTACCCTGTATTTACGGCAGGGTAGGGACG
>JAEUQZ010001023.1:0-243 GCA_016788965.1 Anaerolineae bacterium
CATCTCGACCATAAACGTACTTTGGCCGCGCGAAAGCTCGTCGCTCGCTCCGACCCGGGCAAAAATCCGGTCGGCCACGCCGATCACCGCATCTTTCGCCGGGACGAAGCTGCCGATCTGTGCCATCAGCGTCAGCAGCGCGGCTTGCCGAATGTACGTGCTTTTACCGGCCATATTCGGACCGGTGATCAGCATCACCAGCCCGGCGTCGTCGCCCATCACGACGTCGTTCGGCACGAAGGC
>JAEUQZ010001023.1:253-529 GCA_016788965.1 Anaerolineae bacterium
GACGATCCGCAGCCGCGGTTCGGCCGTGACCGTCGGTCGGCAGTAGCCTCGTTCACGGGCCAACGTCGCCAAGGCCGCGAGCACATCGATCTCGGCCAGCACGCCCGCGGTCGCCGAGAGCCGGATCGCGGCAAATTGCGTCGCCTCGCGCAGCTTCAAAAACAGATCGTATTCCACATCCTTGGCCTGCTGCTCGGCCGTGAGCACCTTCTCTTCGTACTCTTTCAGCTCCGGAGTGATGTACCGCTCGGCGTTCTTTACCGTTTGCTTGCGGAT
>JAEUQZ010001024.1 GCA_016788965.1 Anaerolineae bacterium
TGTGGCGTGGGCGTTGGCTGCTGGCGGGCTGTTGGAGGACCGACCGGTCTACAGCAAGTCCACCTGCTTCGAGGCGTTCCCCTTCCCCGACCTGGACCCGGCCGGGGCGCTGGCCGAGCGCATCCGCACGCTGGCCGAGCAAATCGACGCCCACCGCAAGACCCAACTCGCGGCCTACCCGGACGCCACGCTCACGGCCACGTACACCGTGCTGGAGAAGCTGCGCAGCGGCGAGGCGCTGACCGCCAAGGAGAAGGTGGTCCACGAACACGGCCTGGTGGGCGTGCTCAAGAGCCTGCACGACGAGCTGGACGCTGCCGTTCTGCATGCCTACGGCTGGACCGACCTGACCCTGCCCAACTCAGCCGGACTGGACACCGACACGCTGCTGCTGCGGCTGGTGGATCTGAACGCCAAGCGCGCGGCCGAGGAAGCGGCCGGCACGGTGCGCTGGCTGCGCCCGGAATTCCAGCAGGCGGGGCAAGGCGAGCAGGTCGCCCTGGAGACCGGGGCGGAGGACACCGACGAG
>JAEUQZ010001025.1:0-283 GCA_016788965.1 Anaerolineae bacterium
GGTGGATACACAAACGTGAAATCTGAAAAGAAGTCAAAACCGAAGATTGGCGTGTTCAAGTTCGCATCCTGCGACGGATGCCAGTTGTCCTTGCTCGACGCGGAGGAAGAACTGCTGGCGGTAGCCGGTGCGGTGGATATCGCCTATTTCCCGGAAGCCTCGCGCAGGATGCTGAAGGGACCGTTTGATATCAGCCTGGTGGAGGGGAGTGTTACCACTCACCACGACGCGCAGCGGATCCACCAGATCCGGCGGGCCTCCAAGGTGCTGATCACGATTGGGG
>JAEUQZ010001025.1:293-528 GCA_016788965.1 Anaerolineae bacterium
GGCTCTGCGCAACTGGCAGGACGTCGGCGAAATGGCGCGCGTCGTCTATGCGCGGCCGAGCTACATCAGTACGCTGAAGCTCTCCACACCGATCGCCGAGCATGTGGAGGTCGACTTTGAACTGCGCGGCTGCCCGATTCACAAGGGTCAACTGTTGGAAGTGCTTTCCGCGTTGTTGATGGGACGCAAGCCGAACCTGCCCGCACACAGCGTTTGCCTCGAGTGCAAGCGGCGC
>JAEUQZ010001026.1:0-243 GCA_016788965.1 Anaerolineae bacterium
GGGATTTGCGCTGCTCGGCGCGCGCCCAATCAAAACGGGGACGGTGCGCCCAGCGGCTGTCTTCCGCCTTGGCAGGGTCGCGCCCATAGTCGTAATCATTGGTCGTCGCAATTTCATCACCGAGGTAGAGCAGGGGGATGCCGCCTGCACTGAGCGCGATGCTGTAGAGCATCAGGATGCGGCGGATGCCATATTCGATCTGGTCTGAATCACCACTTTGCAAGGCGGCTTCCAGACCGGCTA
>JAEUQZ010001026.1:253-527 GCA_016788965.1 Anaerolineae bacterium
TCCTGATTGACCGGGTTGTAATTGAAAGGCAGTCCTTTGGCGAACGAGCCTGCAAAACGCCCGCTGTAGAAACGGTTGAGGAATTGGCGATGATCGTAACCGTTGATGCCAATTTCCAGCGCATCCTCGTCGGCGAACGTCCAGCCTATATCGTCGTGTGAGCGAACATAATTGACCCACGCACAATCCGGTTGGATGGCAAAACGCCGTTCCATCGAGTGCCGGAGCAGGCGCACCTCACGGGTTGCCAGCGCCTCCCACCCCAACGCCATGA
>JAEUQZ010001027.1 GCA_016788965.1 Anaerolineae bacterium
CCTTCGTCAAGAATGACCCCCGCGCCCGCGGCATCCATAGCGCGGCGGTGGAGGTGCGCCTCAACCCCGACGGCAGCCTGAAGAGCTTCAAGGTGATCAACGCCGGTGACCAGCAGGAAGAAATCGCCTTCGTAAAATCGGTCGTCGAGCGGGCGGTTCCCTTTGCCGCCTTCCCACCCGACATCGGCCGATCGGCCCGCTCCCTGGCCCTGATGATCTGCATCCAGCCCAGCGGGCTGGGTGGCGACGGCTTCGGCTTCACCCGTCGCCCGGACGGCAGCCGCTGCTAAGGAATCAGGCCGGGCGGCCGTATCATCGGCATATCATCTGCCGGAGGCCTGTCCATGCCCTACCTCCTTGCCCTCGACCAGGGTACGAGCAGCAGCCGGGCTCTCGTCTTCGATGACCGGGGCCACGTCCTGGCCACCGCCCAGCAGGAATTCCGACAGTCCTACCCGGCCCCCGGCCTGGTGGAGCACGACCCACTGGAGATCTGGCACACCCAGCTCGACTGCGCCCGCCAGGCC
>JAEUQZ010001028.1 GCA_016788965.1 Anaerolineae bacterium
CTCGACGAGCGCTGGACCTACTCGCCCAACGGCATGCCGCTGAAGCTGGAGACCGACCGCAACTTCGACGGCAAGGTCAACTACGTCGCCACCTACGACGCCCGCGGGTTCATCAAGTCTGCCGAGGCCGACGACAACTTCGACGGCGTCTTCGAGACCCGCCAATGGCTGCAGGACGGCAACGTGCAGATGAGCGTGGCCGACACCGATGGCGACGGCTACCCCGACATGCGCACCAACTACACGCACGGCGTGGTCGAGTCCGTCGAGTTCATCGACCACACCACCGGCAAGGTGCGCCGGGTGGAGCACTACACGCTGAGCGTGCTCAAGCAAGCCGACGTCGACACCGACCGCGACGGCGTGCTGGACACCCGCCTGCCCTACAGCCCACTGGCCGAGGTGACCGGGCGCGAGCCGCTGCCGCGCTGAAGCGGCGGTTTGGGCTGGACCGATCGTCAAGCGTTGGCGCGCGGGGGCGGTGGGCGAGCTGCGGGGCGCCGGGCGCCGTGAGGGGCGGGGGCTGG
>JAEUQZ010001029.1 GCA_016788965.1 Anaerolineae bacterium
ATCACGTGTCGCAGCAGAACACGTTTACCGGTCGCCTGACTGCCGCGATGCTGGATGCAGTGCTAAAGCGGGCCAGCGAAATCGCCGAGCTGCCGCGCACGCTGCTTTAGCTGCGTTTTTTTCAGGCGGCCTGACGGCGATCCGCCGCGATGTTGCCGTCGACGATTTCGATTTGTCGGCCGGTCCGTTCAGCCAGCTTGTGGTCGTGTGTGACCAGGACGACGGTGACCCCTTCGCGGTGCAGTTCTTCAAACAGCGCGACGATCTCGGCACCTGTGCGCTGGTCCAGATTGCCGGTTGGCTCGTCGGCAAGCAGCAATACCGGCTGGTTGACTAGGGCCCGCGCGATGGCGACGCGCTGACGCTGTCCTCCCGATAGCTGATCCGGTCGATGCTCGGTGCGAGCGCCAAGACCTACCCGGTGCAGTGCGCGCAGGGCGGCCTCGCGGCGCTCGGATCGGCTGCGCCCTGAATAAAGCAGAGGCAAGGCAACGTTATCGACCGCCGTGGCTCGCGCGAGCAGGTT
>JAEUQZ010000102.1 GCA_016788965.1 Anaerolineae bacterium
CGACCATCTGCAACGGCCAGGTCCTCATGCGCGACCGCAAGCTGCTCACACTCGACGAGGCCGAGATCGTCGCCCGCGTCTCCGAGAACATGAGCCGCCTCGCCCAGCGCGTGCCCGCCAAACGCATCCAGGTCTACAATCCGTAGACCGCAGCGAGTTCAACAGGAACACCCATTCATGCAGCTTGCCGTGAATTATTCGCCCCAGGCCGCCGCCTTGCTCGACGCCGGCGAGATCGAGTTCGACCTCTACAAGACCACCGAATGGCCCTCCATGATCGCCGAGGCCACCCGCCAGCGGCCAGCCTATGCCCACTTCAAGATGCTGGCCGGGCGCGATGATCTGGCCGAGACCGGCTGGGAGGTGATTGAAGCCCGGTTGGCCGATACTGCCACCCGCTACGTCAACACCCACCTGGCCCCCCGCGCCGCCGATTTCGGTGTCCCTCTGGAAAGCACCGATCCGGTCATCGGCGAGAAGATGATGGCCGCCATGCGGCGCGACATCGCCGGGATGGTTGCCCGCGTCGGCGCCGAGCGCGTCATCCTGGAAAACGCCAACTACGACCCCAACTACGACATCCCCATCTGGGTGATCCGCCCGGAGAATCTGCGCCGCGCCGTCGAAGAAAGCGGCTGCGGTCTGCTGCTCGATCTCGGCCATGCCAAAATGTCGGCGGCCTACTTCGGCGTCGAGGTCGGCGAGTACATCGAACAGCTTCCGCTGGACGCGCTCAAAGAACTGCACGTCGCCGGGACGCGCTATGTCGAAGCCGAGCGCCGTCTGGTCGATCACTACCCGATGGCCGAGGATGATTGGACGCTGGCCGAATGGGCGCTGGAACACATCCACCAGGGCGACTGGCCGCGCCCCTGGGTGGTGGCGCTGGAATACGGCGGCACAGGCAAAGCCTTCGCCTGGCGCAGCGACCCGGCCGTCCTCCGCGTCGATGTCCCCCGCCTCTATGGGTTGGTGTATCGCTGACGTGGAAGGGCGGAATCGGCGCGGGCTGTGGTAGACTTCTGCCCAGTGCCGAATCGACCACCTGAGTGCTAATTCTCGCGCCATGAAATTCTCCCTGCCCGCCGCGCTCTGCGCCTTGTTCCTGCTGGCGGCCTGTGGGCCGGAAGCGACCCAGCAGGCGTTCCAGGCCACCCTCGCGCCGACGGTCGCCAACGCGCCCGTCTACTCGCCGACGCCCACGCTGACGCCCTCCTTCACCCCCACCCTGACTCCGACCCCCACGCCCACCGCCACGCTGACCCCCACGCCGACCCTCACCCGGACGCCGACCCTGACGCCCAGTCCCACGCCCACCCTCCCACTCTGGACACTCACCCCGGCCAGCGCCTTGAATGCGCCACCCCCGGTCACAGTTGCCCCCGCATCGTTTTCAGGCGGCATCGGCTGGAGCTGCGATGATTTCCCCTGCGAGGATGATATCGCCGGCTTCCTGGAGCGCATCCGCGTGCCGGAGGGCTTCGCGCTGGAATATGTCGGCCAGTTCCCCGGCCAGCCCATGCAGATCGCCTACGGGACGGATGGCCGCCTGTACGCCACCGTGCTGGAAGATGGTACGCGCAGCGGCGCGGTCTACGTGATGAGTGCCGACGGCGCGACGACCCGCTACAGTGGGACGTTCACCTCGCCGCTGGGGTTGGCCTTCCAGCCAGGGACGGATGTCCTGTATGTGACGGCGCGGATGAGCATCGCCAGCGGCGGGAGTCTGTGGCGGGTGCTGCCGGATGGCGAGTCCATCCCGGTGCTGACCGATCTGCCCTGCTGCTTCTCGCTGATCGACAACCAGCCCAACGGCATCGTCTTCGGGCCGGATGGTTATCTCTACCTGGGCATCGGCGCATTGACCGACCACGCTGAATCCCTAAGCCCACAGAACCAGCCCTACGCCGACATCCTGCCGACCGAGGCGGCCATCCTGCGGATTCAGCCGCACACCGCCCAGGTCGAAACCTATGCCAGCGGCATCCGCAACCCGGTCGATCTGGCCTTTGACCCACGCGGCCAGCTTTACGCCACCGATAGCGGTCTGCTCACCGGGCCGGGCGACCGTCTGCTGCGGGTCATGCGCGGCGGAAATTACGGCTGGCCGTATTACCGTGCCCGCGGTTGCGACTTCTGCCCGCCGACTCCCGCCGATCTGGACGCGCCGCCCGATTGGGTGAGCTTCCCGGATTTCAGCCTGCCGCGCGGCATGGCCGTCTATGACGGCAGCCAGTTCCCGGCCAACCTGTTTGGCAGCCTGTTCGTGGCGCTCTGGAACGGGACACGCGATGCCCAGCGCATCGTCCGCATCGACCCGACCGATCCGCGCATCGGGACGCCGGAGTACGCGCCGGAGCCGTTCGTCACTGGGCTGATCCGCCCCGTCGATGTCACCGTCGCGCCGGATGGCTCGCTGGTGGTCGCCGATTTCATTTATGGACATGTCTGGCGAGTACGCTATGTGGGCGGGGAATAAAAACGATGACGCCGGCTTTTGGATACCGGCGTCATCGCTGTCCGTACAGGGTTTCCCCCGAACTCCCTACCGGGAGTTCAGCCTGCTGCAAGGAGCAGGACGAAGATGGCTATAGGGTTGTGGGCTAAAACGGCTCAAGGGCCGTACCTCCCAATCAACCTTGATGCCACTACCGTAACACGAATTGGCAGACTGCAGGTCTGATGAACGTCACCTTCAGGGCGGGATGAATGTCATGCCCCCTCAGCCGAAGCGCCGGTTGCCCCACACCCGCGCGTTCAACACCTCCAGCACGCCGCTCAGATCGCCGCTGGCGATGAGGACATCCAGCAGCACATGCGGATACTTCTCCTGGATGGCCTGGCGCATACTGTCCACCATATCCGGCGGGGCGATCAGCGTCACGCCCAGGCTGCGGTCGTTGGGGATGAACTCGATGAATTCCCACAGCGTCGTCACCAGCGGGCGGAAGGTGTTCCAGTAGCTCTGCGCCGTCTCGAAGAACCAGCGCGGTTCCAACCCCGGCGCGAGGATCACCGCATGGAAGTTGGGCTGGCCGCGCACCGGCCCCGGCCCGATGAACGGTTTGTTCCAGGTCGGCCAGCTTCCGCCGCGGGCGATCTGCGGGACGGCTTCCAGGCGCGGGACGGCCGGCAGCCCATTGTTGTAGTATTCGTCTTCTTTCCAGAGCGCCATGCCGAAGAGCCACTCCGGGCCGAGGCTGGCGATCCAGTTGAACATGGCGACGGTCGCCTCGGCGTGGGCCGTGCGGTCATAAGCCGGGAAGCGCGGATCAGGCCGCTGCGCTTCGTTGATCGGCAGCGGATAGATGCCGCCCTCGGTTCCGAAGGCGGGCAGCGGCCCGATGCCGAACCACTCTACCAAGCGCTGGTTGAGGGCGATGCCCATCGCCGTGATTCCGTTGGGGTCGCCGTAGGGGGTCGAAGGTGTCCCCCCCCAGACGCTGCGTCCCGGATCGAACGCCTGGGTATAGGGATCGTAGGGGTACTCGAAGTGCCAGCCTGGTTCCAGCGCATTGTACTGCTCCGGTGGACGTGGGACGGCCGGCTGCCCCGGCACTTCCTGGTAGAAGTGGTTGAGGGCATACGGGTGCGTCGCCCACCACATGCCGCTGCGGGCGATGGCGCTGAAGCGGTCGCGCTGGTAGTCGCGCATGTAGCCGAGCAGCGCGTCCATCCACTGGAGCGCCCCGTTATCGCCGACCGTCTCGCCGAGCGCGGGGAAGGCCGGATAACCGCCGAGCGTCCCAATGATGTACTCGGCGAAGATCAGCCAGTTTTCGCACAGCGGCTTGATGACCTCCTCGAAGTTGCGGTGATCGACGCGCGGAACCATATCCTCCGGCCATTCGGGGTTGGCGAAGTTGGGTTCGTTGTAGAACTCGAACCACTTGACCCCGTAGGAGGCATACACCCCCCACTGCTCGCGCAGGGTTTGATCGACCGGCATGGCTCCCGGCGCGGGGCGGTAGATGCGGATGACCGGGGTGATGTTGTTCGCCAGCATCCAGCCGCAGTCGGCGGCGAATTCCTCGCCCCCAGTGACCAGCTTGACCCAACCCAGTTGCAGGCGGGTGTAGCGTTCGCGCTGGAGCGGGACATACGAGCCGGTGTTGTGCATCCCGCGCGGGTTGCCGGACCATCGGTATTCGGAAAGCTGCATCGGCGCTCCTCAGCGTCGGAAAGGACGATCCATCACCCGATTATAGACTGGAATCGTGGCTGGGGCGGAAACCAACCCGCCCCCGGCGGATACTGCTGCCGAGGGCGGGTTGGAAGGGAAAAGCGGGGAGGCACTTTTATCAAATTGAGGTGATCGCTTGAACAAGCTTGTTCAAACTTTCACAAACCCATCATAACCCATTTTTTTGGATTTGTCTACAACCAAATTCGCCCGGCATTGCAACGCCCCGGCCTTTGCGCTAGACTCGACTTTCTCGATTCAATAGAGATGTCTCCCAACTGCCCCGCTGCATGAAGGGTGTCCCTGTGACCGCCAGCTTGTCGCTCGAATCCGATATCCGTGCCCTCCTCGACCAGGCCATCGCCGCCGCCCAGCACGCCTATATTCCCTATTCGCACTTCGCGGTCGGGGCGGCTATCCGGGCCATTGACGGCACGGTCTATACGGGCTGCAACATCGAGAATGCCTCGTTCCCGGTGACGGTCTGCGGGGAACGCACGGCTCTGTTCAAGGCGGTGAGCGAGGGCCGCCGCAGCTTCGACGTGGTGGTGATCGTCAGCCCGGTGGGGGCTGCGCCCTGCGGCATGTGCCGCCAGGCGTTGAACGAATTCGCGCCGCATCTGCGGGTGGTGCTGGCCGACCTGGAGGGGCACGTCAGGATGGATACCCGCCTCGATGTGCTGCTGCCGGGCAGCTTCGGCCCGGACGATCTCCCCCACTGACGGATCGCTCACCCACTCGATCACCCCCACACGGTCATCCAGCTTATGTCCCGCGCTGAACGCGCTTTCCGTACTCCCGCCATCATTCTGAAGCGCCGTGACTTCGGCGAAGCCGACCGCCTGCTGACAGTGCTGACGCCCGATCATGGCAAACTGGATGTCATCGCCAAAGGCGCGCGCAAACCGACCAGCACCCGTACCGGGCATGTCGAACTCTTCACCCGCTCCGACCTGCTGATCCACAAAGGCCGCGAACTGGATATCGTCGTCCAGGCGGAGATGTCCGCGCCCTATCTGGCCGTGCGCGAGGATTTGACGCGCGGCGCCTATGCCAGCTACACCGCTGAACTGGCGGATCGCTTCACCGGGGCGGGCGACGCGGATTACGATGAACTCTTCGCGCTGATGGACGCCACCCTTGACCGCCTGTGTACCGAGGATGATCCGCGCCTGGTGGTGCGCTACTACGAAATCCACCTGCTGGATGCGGTCGGCTTCCGCCCGGAACTGACCGAGTGCGTGGTCAGCCGCGAGGAGATCGAGGCCGAGGATCAGTTTTTCAGCTACGGGCTGGGCGGCGTGGTGCGTCCCGGCTATGCCCATGCCGGCGAAGGCGTTGTGGCGGTGTCGATGCCCGCGCTCAAGCTGCTGCGCCATATGCAGCGCAGCCCCTTCGCCCAGGTGAAGGCGCTCAAGGTGGCGCCGAAGGTGCATGATGAGGCCGAGCGCATCCTCATCGGCTATATCACCTTCCTGCTGGAGCGGCGCTTGCAGAGCGTGGATTTCATCCGCCGGCTGCGGCAAACGTAAGGCGAGGCGGGGATGAACTCGTCAGGCAGAGTGGGGATTATTGGTGCTAGGATTCGGAATCAGGCAGTCTTGAAATCAGGTTGACGATGGCAAACGTGGGGAAACCGAACGAACTCGACCCGACCGCCGAACCGTCGCTGGAAGCGATGGAAGCCGCCCTCACGGGCGGCGATCCGCTGCCGGACGGGCAGCGCCAGCAGTACGCCGAGCGCCTGCTCGACCACGCCCTGCTGACGCGCGACCCCGAAGCCGGACGGCTGATCGCCCGGCTGATGGACGCCGACGATGCGCTCGATGCCGTCTTGAACGAACGGCTCAACGCCGTGCTGCCAGAGCAGCCGGATGCCGTCTACGTGCTGATCCGCAACCATCTGGCCGAGGAGTGTGACGACTGCTGGCTGCCGCGCCTGAAGCTGGCGGCCACCGCCTCCCTGCAAGTCGCCATCCGCGACGCCGACGCCGCCACCATCGGCCAGTGGCTCACGCTCATTGCCCGCGAACCCGCCAATTACGACCTGAGCGATGTACTGCATCAGGCCATCCAGGACACCCAGCCCCGCGCCGCCGAGTCGCCGGAACTGGCCTACCTGCTGGTCGCATTGGCCGCCAAGCGCGACCCTACCAGCCTCGACCGCCTCCTGGATGATCCGGCGCTGATAGAGGCGCTGCCGAACAATGTTGGCCGCGTCCTGCGCGATTTCGATGGCGACCCGCTGGCGCTGCTCCAGAAGAAGGGCATCGAACTGTTCATGGTGGGGATGGCGCGGGCGGCCCAGGCCTGCGCCCCGGCCATGTTCACCCCGGCCAGCGTCGCCAGCCTGTGGGAACTCTACGTCACCGGGCAGAGCGTCGGGGCGCTGCCGCATCCCTACCAGCCGGACGGCATCATCCAGACCTGGGTGGATCGCGGGGTTCGCTGCCTGAACCCGGACGCGCTCGAAGCGCTGGCGACGCTGATGCTCTCCCACCGCCGCGATGACCTGTTCTTGCAGTTGATTCACCAGCCCAACGGCTCCAAACTGCTGCTGCCCCGTCTGGTCCCGATCCTGGAACGCAGCCACCGCACCATCAACGACGCGCTCAACCTGATCGGGCGGATCGTCACCGCCGGCGATATGCTGCCGCAGCAGGCCGCCGATGCTTACCTGTACATGCTGGAAGGGCTGGAATGGCAGCAGGAAGCCCAACCGCTGGCTCAGCAGTTGGCCCGCGCCCTGCAGAAATACCCCTCGGTGATGCTGCCCACCGAAACCTACTGGCATCTGCTGGAAATGACCGCCGAGGTCAAGGACGAGTTCAGCGCGAAAGTCATCGCCCGCCGCCTGACCAGCGACCTCGAACCGCTGGAAGACGAGGGCGAAGTCGTCGAGCAGCTTAAGAAACTGCTCGGCGAAACCCATTGGAGCGAGGCTGTCCATGAGTTCATCAGCGATTGGTGGCGCGACTTCATCCGCGAGCAGCCGCTGCCGCGCCTGTCCAAACTCTCGAAGGTGCTGGATGGCAAGCGCGTTCTGGAAGAAGAACGCCACATCCTGGAGACGCTCATCGCCGTCCGCCGCATGTTGAACGGGCGCGACCTGCGCGCCTTCGCCACCGAAATCCGCGCCGCCTTCTCGGTGCTGGAAGCCATATCCGAGTCCTTCGACCCGGATTCGCGCCGGGCGATCCACTTCGATCCGGCCACCGCCCGCGCCGAACTGGATGTCCGCGCCGATGACCTCTCGCCGCAGGAGCAGCAGATTCTGGCGAATCACCTCAAGCAGTTGGCGCAGATCATCGCCGCCATGGGGGATAACCGCACCCGCGCCAACCTCATCCGCCGCGGCGATGATCTCGACCGCGAGTTGATGACCGGCGAGGAGACGCCCCACAGCGCCGTCGATGCCATGAAGTGGCTGGCCGGCTACTGGGGCGGCACACAGGAGGAAGAAGAGGAAGAGGGGGGCTAGGACACTCTTCCTCTCACTCCTTCGGCGGGAGGGCGATGGGGCCTTGGCGCTCCGGGTGCTGGCCGACCTTATCGGCGTAGAAGGCGCGGATCACCTCGAAGTCTTTGTCGATGTCACCGCTCGGCATCAGCATCGGGCCAAATCCGCAGCGCCGCTGGCGATAATCCACGTAACCCAGCACGATGGGCACGCCCGCCCCCAGCGCGATGTAGTAGAAGCCGGTCTTCCAGTAGGGAACGTTCTTGCGCGTGCCTTCCGGGGCCAATGCCAGCACCATCCGGTCACGTTCGCGGAAGACCTGCACCGCCTGCTCGACGGCGTTGACCGTGGTCGTCCGGTTGAGCGGTACGCCGCCCGCCAGCCGGAGCAGCCAGCCGAACGGTGGCCGGAACAGGCTATGCTTTGCCAGAAAGTTAGCCCGCACGCGCACCCCCAGGACGATGAGGATATACAGGAAGCCGTCCAGATTGGAGGTGTGCGGCGCGCCGATCATGACCATTTTGGGGTAATTGGGGATAGGTTGGCTCTCGATGCGCCAGCCGAATATCCACAGGATGAAGCGGGCGATCCACGACAGAATCAGCGGCGTGTCCGGCGGGCGGCGGGGGCTGTCAGGCATGTTGATCCAATCCAATCCGTAGTGAAATAGGTCTCATGAACCGACCAACCCGCTCAGGGTCGTCAGCAGGTCCGTCTCCAGGTCTTTGATCCGCCGGTAGCTCAGCAGCGGTTCCTTCGCCAGTGCCGCATGGGGGCTGTGCCCATCCCGCGCCAGCAGCACCAGCGGGCGGCCTTTCCCTCTGGCATACCCCAGTTGGAGGTATACAGCCGGGTCTGGCGCGCTCAGTTCAGCCACCACCACCGCCGCCGAGTCGATCCGGCGGCAGATTTGTTCCAGCCAGTCGTCCAGCGCCGCCCCCGGCTCGATCCGCTCGCACAGCAGCCCCAGCGCGTGGATGGGAGTCTGGATGCCGTAGTAGAACACATCATCCAGATCGGCATTCGGCGGCAGCACCACGAAGGCATACGGCTTAGTATCGGCAGCCCCCGCCGACTCAATCGCCTGGGGTTCCGGCGACGCCGCAGCGTCCAGCCTCAGCCGATAACCCCAGCCTTCTACCAGCCGCTCGGCATAATCCGCCCCATCCAGCACGCCCTCCATCACCTGCCGCAGCCGCTCCATCCGCGACTTGCTCAGTTCGACGATGGTGATGCGCTCCAATCCGCGCGGCAGCGTCCCGGCCTGCATCGCATCGCGCAGCCCGGCGAACTGCGCCAGCAGCGCCTCGCGCTCATCGCGGGAGAAACCGGGACCGTGGATGGTCATGACGATATGCCGGGTGTCCGGCGCTTGCGTGGACAGGATGTCCAGTGCCCGCGCCGCAAAGCTGCGGATGTCGGCATAAGTGATATCGCGCAGCAGCGGCATCCCGATGAACAATGCCCGCTCTGCCGCCGCGCCGCCGCGCGTTTCCACCAGACGGTACTCCCCCGGAGCCGACATGAGGTCTTCCGCCGGGATGCCCTTCTCGTCGAGCGCCTCGGCTGCGGCTGAATCGGCTCCGAAGAAATACTGCGCGTATTTGAAGACTGCCGCGTCCGCTGGCACGCGCAGGATGTCATTGAACTCGATATGGAAGGTGATGTGTGGGGTGGTGGCGGCAGGTTTCCTGACGGTCGCATGGCTCTGCAGCCCATTCAGCAGCGCCGGGGTGAGCTTCGCCCGCAGCCCCGCCCGCATATCCGCGTACTGGATGTTCGCCAGCCGCGACCAGGCTTCGCCTGCCAGCAGCACCGGGAAGATCGGACGCTTCTCCTTCTCGGCCAGCAGAATCTCGCGTTCGACCCAGTCGGACTCACTGGCTTCCGGCGACATGATGACGATCACTGCGCCACAGGTCGTGATGTTCTCTTCGATGGTCTTCCACCAGCGGGCGCTGGGAGCCAGCCGCTCTTCATCCACCCAGATCGTGAACCCTTCCGCTTCCAGCAGCGTCCGCAGGTAGCGCATGAACTCGATGTTCTGTTTGCTGTAGCTGATGAAGATGTGAGCCATGCTTCCCTTCACCCTCCTGCCTGATCCACCGGGCGGATCACCCGCGCCGGATTGCCGGCGGCGATCACCCCGGCAGGCAGGCTGCCCGTCACCACGCTGCCCGCGCCGATCACGCTGCCCCGCCCAATCGTGACGCCCTTCAGGATGAGGCACTGCATCCCGATGAAGACATCATCCTCGACGATGATCGCAGCCGTCGCCCCGTCCAGCGGATCGCGCTGACGCACAGTCGGATCGAGCGGGTGGAAGTCAGTATCGGCAATGATCGTATTCGCTCCGACCGTCACCCGGTCGCCAATGGTGACGCGCTCCTCGACCACGATGCTGCCGCCCGTCATCCCAAACTGCCGCCCGATCTGAAGGACAGCGCCCGGCCGCCGTGTGCTGAGGATCACCGGGCGGTGCGGCCCCAGCGGGTTGCTCCGCGCCGTCGAACGCAGTTCCAGCCCGTCGCCGAGCGTCAGCGTGCTGCGGCGGTGCTTCTGGAGAATTGGCAGGCCGTAGAGCTTCCAGCCCGCGCCCCACTTCACCCCGGCCAGCGCGAACTGAAGCCGCGCCAGCGGCAGCAGCAGCAGCCGTTCCAGTTCGTTGACCGCTTTCCAGGGCATATCCCACGCCTGGCGCACAGCCTGGGCACTGAGGAGCGAATCGGGCAGGGCAGAGTCGGGTGTGTCGCGCATGGCTTGATGATAGCAGACCCCGCCCAAACTGCCAGCCGAGTTCAGCACGGCCAACTGGCTATGGGCAAGCGCGCGGGCAGGATGGTATGCTTACCCCCATAAATGAACCGCACCAAAAGCCGGAATCGGCAGGACAAAACACAGTGACTGCTAACTCCACACCACTCCAGGTGATCGACCACTCTATACCCGTCTTCCGCCCCTACAGCGATGAAAGCGAAGTCCAGGCCGTCGCCGAGGTGCTGCGCTCCGGCTGGTGGGGTCAGGGGCCGAAGACGGTCGAGTTCGAGCAGCGCTTCGCCGAGTTCGTTGGGGCCAAGTACGCCGTCTCCGTCAATTCAGCCACAGCCGCCCTGCATCTGGCGCTGGCCGTGGCCGGAGTCGAAGGCGGCGAGGTCATCAGCACGGCGATGACCTTCGTCTCCACCAACCACGCCATCCTCTACAACGGAGCCACGCCCGTCTTCGCCGATATCGAGGCCGATACCCTTAACATCGACCCGGACGATATCGAGCGCAAGATTACCCCGCGCACCCGCGCTATCGTCGTCGTCCACTACGGCGGACACCCCGCCGACATGGAGCGCATCAACGCCATCGCCCGCCAGCACAACCTGATCGTCGTCGAGGACGCCGCCCATGCCTGCGGCTCCAGTTATCAGGGACAGTTGGTCGGCAGCATCGCGCCGCTGACCTGCTTCAGCTTCCATCCGGTCAAAAACTTAGCGACTGGCGACGGCGGCATGATTACGCTGGCGAACGCCGATTGGGATGCGCGGCTGCGGCGGCTGCGCTGGGTTGGGATCAACAAGGACACCTGGATTCGCAGTCGCGATAAAGACGCTGCTCAGTACGCCTGGCAGTACGATGTCGATGAACTCGGTTTTAAGTGCCATACCAACGACATCAACTCCGCCATCGGCCTGGTTCAACTTCAGCGCCTCCCACAGATGAATGCCCGCCGCCGCGAAATCGCTGCTATGTACGATGCCGGTCTGCGCGACCTGGATTGGATTCAGCGCCCAGTGCGGCGCGAAGGCATCGTCTCCGCCCAGCACAACTACGTCATCCGCCTTGACAAGCGCGACCAACTGGCTGAATGGCTGCGGACACACCGCATCGCCACGGGTGTGCATTACATCCCCAACCACCTGCACGCCATGTACAAACCCTACGCTACCCCGCTGCCCGTCACCGAGCGCGAGTGGACGCGGTTGCTGACTCTGCCGCTCTATCCCGCCCTGACGGATGGTGAAGTCAATTACATCATCGACGTGATCCGGCGCTACCATGCCTGAACTGTCCATCGTCATCGTCAACTACAACACCCGTGAACCCCTGCGGCGCTGCCTGGAGTCGATCCGCGCCCAGCGCGAGACGCTCGACCTGGAAGTGATCGTCGTCGATAACGCCTCCAAAGACGACAGCGCGGCCATGGTGCGCCAGGTCATGCCGGAAGCCGTCCTGATCGAGCCGGGGCGCAATACCTGGTTCACGGGCGGCAACAACCTCGGCATCCAGCGGGCGACAGGCGACTATGTGTTGATCCTTAACCCCGATACCGTCTTCCAGTCCGGCACGCTCCAAACCATGCTGGCCTACCTCAAAGCGCATCCCCAGGTCGGCGCGATCACCTGCCAGATGCGCTTTCCCGATGGCCGCGTCCAGTACACCGGCTCGCGCGTGCCCGCTTATCTCGACCTGCTGCTCGGCTATACCTTCCTGGGCGTCCTCTTCAAACCCTGGCGGGATCGACGCCGGGCGGAGATGTGGTTCGAGGGCTGGCATCGGGACAGCACCCGCCCGGTCGAGGTCATCCCCGATTCCAACCTGATGTCCCCCATGCCGCTCATCCGCCAGCTTGCCGGCTTCGATGAAACCCTCAAGCTCTACTTCACCGAGGACGACATCTGCCGCCGCGTACTCGATGCCGGCCGCGAGGTGCATTTCGTCGCCGAGGCGCTGCTCATCCACGAGGAGAGCGCCAGCGTCAATCAGGTGCGCCGCCTCGCCTCGCAGGTTTACTTCCAGGATTTGCTGCGCTTTTCGACCAAATACTACGGCGCGGCCCGGACGCTGCTCCTCCGCGCCCTGATCTGGCCGACCCGCCAGGCCATGGACCTCGTCCAACGGCTGCGCGGCGAGCGCAAATCGCTCTAGCTCAGCGCCGCCATATCCCCAACAGGCGATCACGCGCGGATCGCAACCGCAGCGCCCACGGATTGAAGCGCAGAATCACAGCATAGTCGTGGGCTTCAGCACCGAAGGCTTCCTTCAACTGGCGCACCCCTTCCAGCGGACGGCCATCAAAACCCGCGCTCGGCCCCATGTTGATGACCTCGATCCCCTCGGCGCACAATTCACGGATGGCCTCGCGCAGCAGGAGCTTGGTGGGGTTCAGCGCGGCATGATCGGGGTGCATGGCACTGGCCCAGTAAAGCGCCCGCCCCGGCGCGTACACCATCATGACCAGCCCGGCAATATCGCGCTCATCTACCCGCGCCAGCCACAGCCGAACCGACTCCCGTGGCAGCGCCGCCAGCGCCCCGTACAGCGCGGTGGGGAAAGGCGTGCCGCTCAACCCCCAACGCGCCGCGGCCAGCCGAGTGAGGGCGAGGTAGGTGTCGAAATCTAGGCGAGTCTGCCCGCGCCGCGCCTGAACGCCGTGCTTCTCGGCGGCGCGGGCATCGTACCGGGCGGTCTTGGTGAAACGCCGCTGCGCCGCTTCAAAGTCGCCCTCCAGCCTCAGCAGATGTGTCGTCAGCCGGGAGGCGCTTGATCCCAGCACCACAGGCACAGCCAGCGGATCGAGCGGGTCGAGGTTGATCGACAGCCAGCCCAGTCCAGGCTCAATCGTTCGGATGATATGCTCAA
>JAEUQZ010001030.1 GCA_016788965.1 Anaerolineae bacterium
CAGGCATCCGGGTACTGGATGCAGCGGGCGAACAGTGCGTCGAAGAATGCCTGACGCTGTTCTCGGTTGTACATTGCATCAGAAGAGCGCCAACTGATGAACAAGCGCCTCCTCGTGGACGTTGCTGCGTTGGGGAAACACCAGCGGGTCTCGCGCCCGCTCGCGTTTCGGCGCTTCCGGCGGACGAGACGGCTGAACGAGATGCAGTGTAGACATCGTTTCGGAGTGTACTTCCGCCAACGCCATCACCCTTGCCGCAACCTCACGCTCAAAGCCAGGAAAGACGATGCGCTGCTCAGTCAGCCAAGTGACGATCTCGTCCACCGTCCCGCCATCCAGCAGTGTCAGTAGTTCGGCGCGCTGCTTTGCCCACAACAACTCATCGGCGACGAGATGTACCGTTTCCAGATACGCCGTGACCGCATCAGCATCACACTGTCTGCTTTCAATAAGTCGTTCTGGCACATCAGTATGGACATCGGCGGGGTCAACTCTTGTGATCGTCGCGCCCAGTTCGAGCGCAGCG
>JAEUQZ010001031.1:0-253 GCA_016788965.1 Anaerolineae bacterium
GCACGTCGATGGAGCTTCTCACGCTCCCCTACCTCGACGCCTTCTACACGCCGGCCGACGCCGACCGCGCGCGGCGCGATCGACTCGAGAAGTTCGCGACGCTCATGCCGTGGATCGCGCAGATCGATGCCTTCCAGCACTGGGTCTACACGAACCCGACGCACACCGTCGCCGACCGCGCGAAGTGCTGGGACGCGATGAACCAGCGCTTCGGTCCGGCCGTGGACTGGTCCGGCCTCGAGCGCTACAACGA
>JAEUQZ010001031.1:263-526 GCA_016788965.1 Anaerolineae bacterium
CTTCTACTACATCGAGTACGGCATCGCGGAAGTCGGTGCGATGCAGGTCTGGCTCCGCTCACGTCGCTCGGAGCGCGAGGCCCTCGACGGCTACATGCGCGGCCTCTCGCTCGGCGGCTCGCGGCCGCTGCCGGAACTCTTCGCCGCGGCCGGCTGCAACTTCGACTTCGGACCGGCGGTCATCGGGCAGCTCATGCGCGAGGCGAACGACGCCTTGGCGGCACTCCCCCGGTGACGTTTGGCCGGGTTCGGTGCGACCTTCT
>JAEUQZ010001032.1 GCA_016788965.1 Anaerolineae bacterium
CATCTCGCTTGCCGCGATGGAAACACTGGTAGCTCTTCTGAATGCGGAAGTCCTACCGGTCATACCGGGGCAGGGTTCGGTTGGCGCCTCGGGTGACCTGGCGCCGCTGGCTCATTTGAGCCTGGTGCTGATCGGCGAGGGCGAAGTCCTCCACAAGGGCAAGCGCCTGAGCGGGGCCAATGGATTGGCGGCGGCGGGCGTTGGGCCCGTCGCCCTAGGGCCCAAGGAGGGGCTTGCGCTTCTCAACGGCACGCAGGTTTCAACGGCACTGGCGCTGTCCGGGCTGATCGCGGCGGAGCGCAATGCGGCGGCGGCCATTCTGGCGGGGGCCCTTTCGATAGATGCGGTCATGGGTTCCGATACGCCGTTTGATCCCCGCATCCATGCGCTGCGGCCCCATCCCGGGCAGGTGCTTGCCGCGGGGCATTACCGCCGCCTGCTGGCAGGCAGCGCCATCCGGGCCTCGCATCTGGTTGACGACGAGCGGGTACAGGATCCCTATTCCTTCCGCTGCCAGCCGCAGGT
>JAEUQZ010001033.1:0-258 GCA_016788965.1 Anaerolineae bacterium
GACTGGACGTCGACGAAGTCGAACACTCGTTGTACACGGAGCGGTTCCTGTTGGCCCGCCCGATCCTGCGGGCGCTGCGCAGCCCGAACGCGGTGCTCCTGGTGGACGAGATCGACCGCGCCGACGACGAGTTCGAGGCCTTCCTGCTGGAGGTGCTCTCGACGCACGCGGTGACCATCCCCGAGCTGGGGACCATCCGCGCGGCCAACCCGCCGCTGGTGGTGCTGACCTCCAACCGCACCCGCGAGGTGCACGATG
>JAEUQZ010001033.1:268-525 GCA_016788965.1 Anaerolineae bacterium
TGCCTGTACCACTGGGTGGAGCACCCCGGACTGACCCGCGAGATCGAGATCATCCGCCGTCGCCTCCCGCAGGTGCCCGTCGCGTTGGCCAGGCAGGTCGCGGTCGTGGTCCAGCGCCTGCGCGACGGGGCCGCCGGACCGGCCGAGGCCGACCTGCTCAAGCCACCGGGGGTGGCCGAGAGCCTGGACTGGGCTCGCTGCCTGATGGAGCTGGGACGGCGTGAGCTCGACGTCGAGACCACCGCCGCCACCCTGGG
>JAEUQZ010001034.1 GCA_016788965.1 Anaerolineae bacterium
ACGCCGGGGCCAGCGCCTTGACACGCGTCGCGGACCAGTGTTCGAGTCCGTCCCTCGCGACAAGTTCGAGGCAGCGATGGACGAGTGTGCCGACCGATGCCTCAAGCGACAGACGACTTTCCGTTGCGTCGAGATCGACTGAATTGCCAGCGGGACCAAGGCTGCCGGGAACTTCGCGCAGGGCTTCGGGCAATGCGACTTCGGTCAGCCGGACCAGTGGCGGCACGAAGCTCGCCGGGTCCAAGGTACCTGTGGTCGGTGCCGGCACAGGACCGGCGGCGAGAGCGGCTGAAAAAACCGGTTCGGCGACAGCGGGCCAGAGCAGCTTGAGCAAAGTGCCGGATGCCGGCGGCTTCAGGCCGCCCTCCATCCGCTCATCGGCGACGGCAACACCGACCAGATGAAGGCGGCGGATGGCGCGGGTGGCGGCGACATAGAGCAGGCGCTCATCCTCGTGCGCGGCACGCTCGGCTTCGAGCTTCTTCAGAAGATCGTAGGCGCTCGGCGCGCCGTTGGTGGCACCTT
>JAEUQZ010001035.1 GCA_016788965.1 Anaerolineae bacterium
TCGCTGGTGGCCCTGGACGCGGAGGCCGAGGTGGCCACCTGGGATGGAACGGCCGGCCGCCGCGCCTGGCGCCCGGTGCGCGCCCTGTACGCCGGCCCCGGCCGCTCGGCCGTGGACCAGACCCGCGAAGTGATCACGCGCTTCCGCTTCCGCCCGGTCGGGCCGCGCGAAGCCACCGCCTACAAGCGCATCATGCGCCCGCAGGGTGTGGCGCTGCCGATCCTGGCCCTGGCCGTCTGGGTGCGCCTGGATGCGGCCGGCGAGCGCTTTGCGGCCGCCCGGCTGGCGCTCGGGCCAGCCGGCCCGGCTCCGCTGCGCGCGGAGCGGGCGGAGGCCTGCCGGGTCGGCCGGCCGGCCGACGGGGACACCCTCCGGGCCGCCGTGCCCGTGGTGCTGGAGGAGGCGCGTCTGCGCACCAGCCCGCACCGCGCCACCGCCGACTACCGGCGCGAGCTGGTGCCGGCCCTGGTGGAGCGGGCCATGACCCTGGCCGTCCAGCGCGCGCGCAGCGGCGAGGTGACCCTT
>JAEUQZ010001036.1 GCA_016788965.1 Anaerolineae bacterium
CTTGCCCGCCCGTACCCAAGCCACGCGCCCTACCGTGCCAGTTTTTGGAACCGCCATGGAACCGCCAAGGACGCCAAGCGCGCCAAGGATTCAAAGAGGAGCGAGTCGAGAAGCCGCACAGTGCCGGCAGGGGAAACCCCCAATTCACTTCTGGCGATCTTGGCGTCCTTGGCGTTCTTGGCGGTTGATCACCCGTTGCCGATTTCCGCCTTGTACCTGCGGATCGCGTCGATGTGGTCCTGCGGGCTGGTCAGGCCGGCGTTCATGGTGCGGACGCTGACGTGGGTGGCGCCGGCCTTGCGCCAGCCTTCAACGTGGGAGGCCCACTTGTCCGGCCCGGCGCTGTAGGCGAGCTGGCCTTCGAGGCCGAACGTCGAACGATCGCGGCCGTACCTGTCCACGTACTCCCAGAGCTTCTCGAATGCGGCATTGCCGGCATCGGTTCCGGGCTGGAAGAGCGGGAACATGCCGTCGCCCAGGCGGGCGGCGCGTTCGATGACCCTTTCGTCCATGCCGCCGAACCAG
>JAEUQZ010001037.1 GCA_016788965.1 Anaerolineae bacterium
CCGTTGTGTGCACAGACCGACTGCGCGATCTCGTTTTCATGGTGCGGGAAAATAAGATCGTGTCCACCACCATGGATATCGATCGTAATGCCAAGAACCTCCTTCGCCATGGCCGAGCATTCGATATGCCAACCTGGCCGCCCACGTCCCCAAGGACTCTCCCAACCCGGTTGACCAGGTGCGGACGGCTTCCAGAGAACAAAATCTCCCGGATCCCGCTTGTACGGCGCCACCTCGACCCGGCTACCGGCGATCTGCTCATCCCGCGTTCTGCCGGAAAGCCTGCCATAGTCCTGAAAGCTGGTGACGTCGAAGAGAACATGCCCTTCGGCGGCGTAGGCATGCCCCTTTTCAATAAGGACCCGGATCATGGCGATCATCTGGGGCACCGTGCGCGTGCACCGGGGCTCCACATCCGGGGAGAGGGCACCGATGGCGCGCATGTCGGATTGATAGGCGGCGATTGTCTCCTCGGTAATGACGTCAATATGGACGCCCCGATCGAGCGCGCGCTCGATGATCTT
>JAEUQZ010001038.1 GCA_016788965.1 Anaerolineae bacterium
CACACCGGGTTCATCCGATGGAAGCGCCGTCACATAATCACCGGGTTCATCAAGAGCAAGCCCAAGAATATCGAAACCTACTCCAAGATTAGCGATGGTTGCGGGGGCGTATGCCTCTGCCCTAGTATTCATCATAAGAACTTGTTATCCTTGCGAAGAGCCGAGAAAATTCCACTGGTGACGGACTATGTTGAGCATACTACAATGTATGGATTGCGGGCGGCAATACCCAATCGACCAAATTATATATAACTGCGAAGCGTGTGGCGGACTGCTGGATGTTCAGCATGACTTTGACACACTGCGCAAAACGGTTACACGACAGACGTTTGATGACCGACTAGGCACATTAGAAGCGCCTTATAACAGCGGCGTCTGGCGTTTTAAAGAACTGATTTATCCGAATGTCCCCAACGATATGGTTGTGAGCCGACCGGAGGGTAACACTAACCTTTACCGCACGCCTCGTTTAGGAGCATGGGCTGGTGTGAGCCAATTATACCTCAAACATGAGGGGGAAAACC
>JAEUQZ010001039.1 GCA_016788965.1 Anaerolineae bacterium
TAGTTGGAGGCCAGGCCCGTGCCGTCGGACAGCGTGTAGGTGGCGCTGGCCGTGCGGTTGCCCGCATTGGCACTGTCGAAGCTGCCGTTGGCTGCCACGTTCAAGGTCTCGCTGCCGACCAAGCCGCTGAGCGTGCCTGCGGTCAGGGTGGCGGCCGTGGTGCCGTCATAGCTGCGACCGGTCGCGGTGGTGCCGCTGATGCCCAGGGCCCGAGGGGCGATCGTCGCGGCATGTCCGGTGGTGCCGGCGAGCGTGTAGTTCGAAGCCAGGCCGGTGCCATCGGACAGCGTGTACGTGGCGCTCGCTGTGCGGTTGCCGGCGTTGGCACTGTCGAAGCTGCCGGTGGCGGCCACGTTCAAGGTCTCGCTGCCCAGCAGGCCGCTGAGCGTGCCCGGTGTGAAGCTGGCCGTGGTGCTCCCGTCGTAGCTGCGGCTGATGGCATTGGTGCCGCTGATGCTCAGCGCCAGGGGCGTGATCGTTGCGGCATGCCCGGTGGTGCCCGCCAGGGTGTAATTGGAAGCCAG
>JAEUQZ010000103.1 GCA_016788965.1 Anaerolineae bacterium
CATCACGAGGCTCATGGGCGTATCCTTCGGTTCATCAACAGACACCAACGACAAGTCTTCAAGCTCTATCCAGGGTTCCGGGAGGCAGGCCTACCGGCAGCGGCGCGGGACGGTCACAGGTGGTGGCCGGGATCAGATGGCGGCCTTCGGCAGATGCCTGGAAGAGACTTTCCATGATGTCCAGTACATGGAAGGCCAGATCACCGCTGGGACGGTGCGGGCGTCCAAAGCGGATGCCATAGGCCATGTCGGCAGCGCCGATGCCGCGGCCAACATCCGTGCTGTGGGTATGGGGAACTTCGTGCCAGGTGTTCTCATCCCAGCGGCGCAGTAACACTGACCCACCAAAAGTGTTGGGATCAGGCACGCTCAATGATCCCTCGGAACCGTAAATCTCGATGATCGGGAGGTGATGGCTCCAGGTGTCAAAGCTGGTGATGAGCGTACCGACCGCGCCGGAGGCAAAGTCCAGCACACCGGCGACATGGGTCGGCACTTCGACGGTGATCTTGTGCCCATAAACCTCGCGGGCGGTGGCAATCCGCTCCGGGAAGGAAATCTGGGACGAGGAAGTGAGGCGGCGGACGGGGCCAAGCAGATGAACCAGGGCGGTCAGATAGTATGGCCCCATGTCGAAGAGGGGACCAGCGCCACGTTTATAGAAGAAGTCAGGGTTAGGATGCCAGGATTCAGGGCCATGGCCGCACATGAAGGCGACGGCTGAAACGGGCTGGCCGATGCGACCATCGTCGATCAGCTTGCGGCAGGTCTGGAGGCCGCCGCCGAGGAAGGTATCGGGGGCACAGCCGACGCGCAATCCTTTCTGGGCAGCAAGGGACATGATCTGCTGGCCTTCTTCGCGGCTGAGGCCGAGCGGCTTTTCACTGTAGAGGTGCTTGCCAGCGGATAACGCGGCCAGACTAACCTCAGCGTGGGCCTGGGGAACGGTCAGGTTGATGACCAGATCGATGGTTGGATCTGCCAGGAGCGCCTCGACGGTGAGAGCGTTGGCGACATTGAATTCAGCGACACGGGATTGGGCGCGGGCTAAATCGACATCGGCGCAAGCAACGACATCCAGGATATCGAAGGCGCGGCAGCCATTGATGTACTGCGGGAAAATATTGCCGCAACCGATGATACCTACTTTAACGGGATTGACCACGAGCATACCCCTTCCCAACCAGGAAATGATAACTGCGGGAGACGGCTTCCAGCATGTCGGTGGCGCAGCGGTCGATCTCGACGATCAGCCAATCGGCGGAACCTGCTTCGGCCATGATGGGAGGCCAATCCATGATACCATCCCCGACGGCGGTCATGGGCTGGTTTTCATCGGTGGGGCCGTCCTTGATGTGGAGGAGCGACGCCCGTGGGCCAAGTTCGCGCAGCACTGCGCTCGGTTCCACGCCGCCGGTCTTGACCCAGTAGGTATCGATTTCCAGGCGGACGGTCGGGGCAAGGTGCTGGAGCATCACCTGATAGACCGGGGTTCCATCCAGACGTTCCCGGTATTCCCACCAGTGGTTGTGGTAGAAGAAGGTCAGGCCGTTGGCGCGAGCGACTTCATCGGCCTGGTTCAGTTGATCGCAGATGTGTTTGACGGAATCAAGCGTGGTGAATTGGTCGGGCGGGAAGTAGGGGCAGACCAGAGACTTGCAGCCCAGGATGCTGAGGGTGTCGAGTACCTGGTTTTTCGAGTCGCCTAACGGAAGTCCACTGTGGGCAGAACTCACTTTCAGATCCAGGTCGGCGAACAGACGGGCGGCGGCCTGGGGGGTCGTGCCGTCAAAACCAGCCGTCTCGACGCCCACATAGCCCATCGCCGCGACGCGACGAATCACCCCATCAAAGTTTTTCGCAAGCGATTCCCGCAATGAGTACAGTTGTACAGCAATTGGCGCGGTCACATGTCCTCCTCAAAGGAGCTATTAGAACTACGTCACTGCATCGAGTGTAGCGCGATGTCAGTGGGTAGCAAGATTCCAGTTGGTCTGATTGGCGGCGGCAAAGAGGCGGATGGGCGTTCGTTGCCCTGCCCTGCCAGTGGTGATAGAATGCCTTACAGGAAAGCATTCGCCCTGATGAACGCATATCGAGACACTATGAAACACTTGACGCGGATTCTGGCACTCGGCCTCGGTTTGATCCTCCTGACGGGGTGTAACCTGACCACCCAGGCTCCCATCTCAGTGACGGCGACGAGCATTGTGGGTGGAAAACCGACGGTACTCATCACAGCGCCACAGAACAATGCGGAAGTCGCGGTCGGCACGCAGGTGCTGGTCAGCGCGGTGGCGACCGATAATGTGGGTGTCACGCGGGTACAACTGGCGGCCAACAACCAGATCGTCAAGACGGTCTCGTCGGAATCGCCATCCGGGCAGCGTAACTTCCAGGTGGTGCTGGATTATACGCCGCGCGAAACCGGTACGGTAACGCTGCAAATCCTGGCATACCGGGATGCGATTGCCAGCGATCCGGCTCTGGTGACAATCGTGGTCAAGACGGCGATCACGGCTCCGACGGCTACCAGCGGAATCAGCGTGCCGGGGCAACCGGGCGGCGGCGTGCCGCAGCCTCCGGTCATCGACCCGAACGATCCGACGTGCCGCGCCCTGACCAACACGAGTCTCAATCTGCGTACCGGGCCAGGAACGAGTTTTGACCGGATCACGGTGCTGGCTCCTGGCGTCGTCGTTCCTATCGTTGGGCGGGTGGCGGATAACAGTTGGTGGCAGGTGCGGAGCGGCAGCAGCACCGGGTGGGTGAGCGCGCAATTCACGTCGGTATATGGCATCTGCACGGCCACGCCAATTGTGGCTTCGCCGCCGACTCCGACCTCAATCGTGCCGACGGCGACGAACCGGCCGCCTGGGCCGCCAACCGCGACCAATACCCCCATCCCGGCGGGCAATCCCAATCTGGTGGTGGCATCGATCAGTATCGGCGGGCCGGTGAGCATCACCGCGCCGCCAGATGGGATCGTCACTTACAGCGCAGTCATCACCAACCGAGGCGTGGTTGCAGCGGGGCCGTTCACCGTGGTGGGTCAAGCGATTTCGACGGCTACTGCCGCGCCAACACCGGTTTTCCCCGGTACGGGGAGCGCGGTCAGCATCGGTGTGGTCAACAACCTGGGAGCAGGGAACAGCATCACATTGAATGGAACGGTAACAGGGGTAGTTGCGAATCAAGCCTACACCATCTGGGTGACTGTGGACCCGTCCAATCAAGTCAATGAAGGCAGTGGTGAAAGCGACAACTCACTGGCATTCACCTTCACAACGACGCCATAGCGGGGCTGCGTTGATTGGCGCGAATCGGGGCGTGAATATAGAATGCAGACATGGCAACGCGAGTTTTAATCATCCACCGACAGTTGGTCTTCGCCGTCACGATCAAGCAGGCGCTTGAGCAGACGGGGGCTTTCGATGTGCATCCGTTCACGAAGGCGGATGCGGCCTTGGATTACCTGCGCGAGCATCCCCAGGACGTGGCGGTGGTGGACTTCAACCTGCCCGGACGATCTGGGGCGAAGGTTGTCCAGCAGCTACGCGCATTACAACCGGACCTGGCGGTGATCGCCACCCCGAAACAACCAGAAGCCGAAGCCGGGAATCTGAATTTGCAGGGCATGATTAACGCACCCTTCACGGCGCGTGATCTGGTTCCGCTGCTGCAAAACGCGGCTGACCAACAAGCTCAGATTCACCTGCCCCAATCGGTGGAGGACTCACGGGCTTCGATTGATCCGGCCACGACACACAGCCTGGGTCAGGAGAAACGAATCCGGCGGCAGCAGTATGGGACGACCTCGCTGTTTGGCGAAGAGCAGCCACCCGAAATCCAGGATATGCCTCCAGGAACGAATATCCTGGAATCTGAGCCAACATCTGAGACACCGATTCCGGTGTTCAGCGAGGACACACCTGTCCCTCCCCGGTTCGAGTCGCCGCAGCAAACGCGGCTTCTGGATGATCCGTTAAGCACTGAGGCGGGTATTCCGACCGCCGAGCAGCCCAGCAGCCCGCCTTCGATGGCGACGCGACTGCTGGATGATGTTTCACCCCCGGCAAGCGGGACGGATCGGCTCAAGACGCGACAGCTTGACGCAGAAGAACCACCGCCGCCTGAAGACTTGCAGACACGCGATCTGGGTTTGAAGCGGACGCCAGCCGCATCGCGCCCTGCGCCTCCTACTAGCGATACGGTCGATCTGTCATCGACGCGACGGCTTCCGAAAGAATCGCGTGATCTACCGCAGACTCCGGCGCAGTTCACGCCGCTGGATCAGGTCTTGCAGAGCTTCGGTTTCGATCCGCCGCCGGAAGAGATGGATACCCCGTCGGTTCCGACGAAGAACTCGGACGCGATGCGGCAGTTCCTGGCAACTGGGGGGGGCACAGAAGCGGCGGACACATTCGACGATGTGCTGGGGGCAATCGAAGAACACCCGACATCACGGCCACCCAAAGACCAGCGGGGCGTGGATTTCGAGGGGTTGGTGCAGTCGATGCGGAGCGAAGACCCGCATCGGCCGCTGCCGGATCGCCAGCAGCAGCTCATGGATTTCATCCTGACAACAGGCATGGACTCGGTGCTGCAAGAGATCGAGAAGACCAAAACCGGCCCCTTGAAAGTTCCGCCCAAAGAGCGGGTGACTCCCCCGCCACCGCCGACTGTTCCAGAAGCTCCGCCGCCGCCGGAGCCATCGGCTTTCGATCAACTGGCACAAGAAGAGCCGCCCCTACCCTCTCTGGAGGAAAACGGAACAGTCAGCGATTTGCTGATCGGGATTGCCGACAGCAATTTCCGAGATGTCCTGTCGATCCTGCAAGATGAAGATCGTGGGGACACGCCGCCGCGCCCCAAACCGGCGGTTTCAGCCGAACCTGCCAGCGCGGAGTTCGACTCGGATTTTCTGAATACGCTCAAGCCGCCGGATGTCAAAGAGAAGCCGCATTCGACGACACGGTTCGAGACGCCTCCTCCACAAACGCCCAGCTACGCGACATTCGACTTCGATTTCGACTACAACGATGAGTCGGGTGAAGCGACAGTGGCGCAGGTGGTGCTGCAAACCACGCTGGATCAGGCTACGGCTGCAGAGGGTTTCTCACTCGACCAACTGCTGACGGACATTGAAGATCGCCTGAACACGCATCAACTGCGGATCCGGCCACTGCCTTCGTGGGAGATGGATACAACCGCATTCCTGGCCGTGGTGAACAAAGCGGAAGCAGAAGTCCGAGAGCCGGGCTTCTTGCCCGACGACTTCTCGACGGGTGAGTTCATCCCGCCCGATCTGCCGGAATTCGAGTCGCCCGAAGTGGACTCCGGTCGGACAACGATGGCCGGGCGAAGCAGCGGCGATACGGTCGAGACGTATCCGACGGATGCCGAGACCACGCTCGAACCGGGTTACTTTGAAGAAGAAGTCCTGCCTGCGGAACCGGCTACGATGTCGGTGCTGGCCGATGAACTGTGGGATGTGGTCGAGCCGGAAGCTTATCCAGAAGCGGCCGAATTCCAGGACGAGATGGAGCAGGCCGCGCCTCCTGTTGAATCTGAGATTTCGTTCGACTTCGGGGAAGCCGAACCTGAGAACCATGTGTTCATGGGGCTGGATGAAGTCACGGTAGAGGTTGAAGAAACCCCCGTTGAACCCGTGGAGGCAGCGGCCGAGGTTGAAGAAGAACTGTCCGCTGCGAGCATGGACGAGTGGGCACTGCCCGGCGAGATTCCTGCCGAAGCCCGGCCGGCTCCGATGGCGGAAGTCGATGAAGAAACACGGTTGGCGCAGATTGCGCTCAACCTGACGCAGGTCTCGCTGGAACTGAGCGCAGAGGCAACGATCCTCACGCGGGAAAACGAGATCATCGCGCTGGCTGGACATCTCTCCAATGAGGATGTGCTAGAACTGCGAGGCACGATCCAGAACGATTGGAGCGCCGACGCGCAAGGGGCACGGCTGCGCTTCGTCACGCTGCCAAGCAGTGGCAAAGAATACATGCTGTATTCGACCCTGACAGCAGGTGGGCTGGTACTCTCGATGATCTTTACGGGGACGACGCCGCTGCGGTTGATCCGCCAGCAAGGGCAGCGGCTCACGCAGGCGCTCCAGTCGGTCCCTGAACCCGCGCCTCAACCTACCGCGGCAGCGGCTCCAACGACGGCCATCGTCGAGGACACACTCGCGCGGGAAGCCTATGCGTTTGTCTGGCTGCTGCGCGATCCCAAACTGCGGTTAAATCGGTCGATTGCTCGGTCGATCACAGCGGGACTGACGATCCAACTTCAGGAATTCGATTGGCGGATTCTGAATATCCAGGCCAACGAGAACTACATCTATCTGCTGGCGGAAGTGCCGGGTGAAGAGCCGGCTCACCGGATCGTGCGCGATCTGAAGCAGCGTTCGGCGGATATCGCCTATGCCCAGGATCAGAGCTTCACGCCGCAGATGCTTTGGGACGACAGCTACCTGGTGCTGACTCCGGGACGCGAACTGACGCTGGAAGAAATCCACGAGTTCATCAATTTCCAGCAGTTGATGTAGACATCCGGGCGCTATCGGCATCACGGCGTCTGGGTTACAATAGCCCAAATGTTCATACTCTAATCCAGCCAGGGGCAGTCACATGGTCACACGACCTATGTTCTATGTCATCGATGGTCATGCGCTCGCCTACCGGCAGTTCTTCGCGCTGCCTGTGACGAACTTCAGCACGCGGGCGGGTGAACCGACGAATGCCATCTACGGCTTCGCACGGACGCTGCTCGATATCCTCCAAAAGGACAAACCGCAGTACATCGCTGTAAGCTTCGACCGCGGATTGAGCGGGCGCGAGCAGCTTTACGGAGCGTATAAGGGCACGCGGGAGAAGATGCCGGGCGAACTGGTCACGCAGATGCAGCGGATCAATGAATTGGTGGAAGCGTTCAATATGCCGCTGCTGGCGCTGGATGGATACGAAGCGGACGATGTGATCGGCAGTATCGTTCCACAGGCGGAAGCTCAAGGCGTCCAGATTCGGATCGTCACAGGCGACCGGGACATCCTGCAACTGCTGAGCGATCAGGTCACAGTGCAGATGCCACGACGCGGTGAAGCGGATGTGGTGTACGACACGGCCAAGTTCCAGGAAGAGTATGGACTGGAGCCGTGGCAGTTGGTGGAATTCAAGGCTCTGGTGGGCGACAACTCGGACAATATCCCAGGGGTCAAGGGGATCGGTGAGAAAGGAGCCACGACGCTCCTCCAGCAGTACCGGACGATTGACGACCTCTATGCCCATATCGATGAGGTCAAGGGCGCGACGCAGCGACAGCTGATCGAAGGGCGCGAGTCGGCTTATCTGAGCAAGGAGCTTGCCACGATCCGGCGGAACGTACCGATCACGCTCGATCTGAATGCCTGCCTCGCGCACGATTATGATGCCAGCAAAGTGGACGCCGTGTTTGCCGCGCTGGAATTTCGCAGCCTTCGGGATCGGCTGCCGAGGGCCAATATGCAGCTCAGCTTCTTCGACCAGCCTGCTGTGGTCGAAGAACCGGAACCCGCGCCGATAGAAGTCCCGCATGTGGTCAATACGATCACGGTGCAGGACGAGGCAGGGCTGGAACAATTGTTGGAAACGCTCAGCGGCGCCAAGATGATCTCGTTCGACACTGAGACCACGGGGATCGATCAGATGAGCGCCGATCTGGTGGGAATCTCACTGGCGGTGCAAGGGGATACAGGCTACTACATCCCGGTGGGGCATCAGACTGGGACGCAAGTGCCGATCAAAACGGTCATCAACGCCCTACGCGGGCCGCTGACCAATCCGAGTATCCCGAAAGCGGCGCACAACGCGGGCTATGATCTGGTAATCCTGCAACGCTATGGGATCGATGTCGAGCCGATTACGTTCGACACGATGATCGCGGAATGGCTACACAGTCCGGAGGGGAAGTTCCTGGGGCTGAAGAACCTCGCCCGGCAAACTCTGAATGTACAGATGACCGAAATCAGCGATCTGATCGGCAGCGGCAAGAAGCAGATCACGATGGACAAGGTTCCGATCACTCAGGCTGCGCCGTATGCGGCGGCGGACGCGGCCATCACGCTGCGGTTGGTAGAGCATTTGCAGAAGACTCTGGACGATCTGGAACTGACGGATTTGTTCAAGCGTTTGGAGATGCCGCTGATTCCGGTCATCGCGGCGATTGAACGGGCGGGGGTGATGCTGGATACCGCTTATCTGGCGGAATTCAGCGAGCGGCTGGCCGTCATGGTGTCGGAACTTGAGGCGGATGTCTTCCGGGAGAGTGAGAGCGAGCCATTCAACGTCAACAGCCCCAGGCAACTGAATGCAATTCTGTTCGAGAAACTGAAACTGCCCGTTGAAGGGATTCGGAAGACAACACACGGCTACTCGACCGACGCGGCGGTGCTGGAATCCCTCATCAAAGCGCATCCGGTGATCGAATCGATCCTGAATTACCGCGAGGTGAGCAAACTCAAGAGCACCTACGTGGATGCACTGCCGCTGCTCATCAATCCAACGACGGGGCGGGTACATACGAGCTACAACCAGACGGGAACGACAACGGGACGGATCAGCAGCAGCAATCCAAATCTGCAAAACATTCCGATCCGCACGGGGTTGGGGCGGGAAGTCCGGCGGGCATTTGTGGCAGCACCGGGCATGAAGCTACTGTCGGTGGATTACAGCCAGGTCGAACTGCGAATCCTGGCGCATATCAGCCGGGATGAAACACTGCTGGAGGCGTTCGCTCAGGGGCAGGATATTCACGCGGCGACGGCCGCGGCGGTCTACAACATCCCGATCAGCCAGGTCAACAAAGAGCAGCGTAACTTCGCCAAGCGGGTCAACTTCGGGTTGATTTACGGGATGGGGCCGTATCGATTGGCGCGGGACAGCAACCTGACGCTGGCCGAAGCGCGTGACTTCATCCGAGCGTATTTCGACCGTTTGCCGGGCGTGGAACGCTATCTGGAAGAAACGAAACGACAAGCACGGCAGGGGCCGATCCGCACCCTGCTGGGGCGGCGGCGCGAGTTTGCAGTCCTCCGCACGGCCGATCAGCGCAGCAACCAGACAATCGTCCAGGCTGAAGAGCGGGTGGCGATCAATATGCCGATTCAGGGCACAGCGGCGGACATCATGAAGCAGGCGATGATTACGGTACATGAGGAACTGGCAAAACATCGTCTGCACGGGCAGATGATCCTCCAGGTGCATGATGAATTGGTGCTGGAAGTCCCGGAAAACGAGGTGCGGGAAACGCGCGATCTGGTGGTGCGGGTCATGGAAGGCGCGTACCAGTTGGATGCGCCGCTGAAGGCGAATGCTCAGGTGGGGGACAATTGGCGGGATATGGAGGGACTGTAGAACTCGTGATATACTGCGGTTCATTGGCGCTATCTCTACACTCTCAACAACAGAAGATCTCATGAAAAACTTCATCACACTGGCGGACTGCACCACCAAAGAACTGTGGGGTTTGATCGATCTGGCGGTTCACCTCAAGTTCGAGTGGAAATCCGGCGGGAATCGCCCGGTCATGAATGGAAAAGTCCTGGCGATGGTTTTCGAAAAGCCGTCGCTGCGAACGCGGGTCTCGTTCGAGGTGGCGATGCTGCAACTGGGCGGACATGCGATCCGAATCGGCCCAGATGAAATCGGGTTGGGCAAACGCGAGAGCATCGCGGATGCCGCACGGGTGCTTTCGGTGTATTCGCAAGGGATCATGGCGCGGGTTTTCGACCACAGCTATATCGAGGAACTGGCAGATTGGGCCGGCATTCCGGTCATCAATGGATTGAGCGACACGCATCATCCGTGCCAGGCGATGGGCGACATGTTGACGATTTACGAGCATTACGGCCATCTGGAACGGCTCAAAGTGGCTTATATCGGTGACGGCAATAACATGGCCGCGTCGCTGGCGCTGGCGGCGGCGCACTTCGGGATGCACTTCACGATTGCATCGCCCGAAGGATATCAGCTTCCGGCCAGCGCGTTTGAGGAAGCCGCGCCCGTTGCAGAACGTAACGGCGGAAAGCTGGAAGCCTTCACCGACCCGGCGGAAGCAGCAGCCAACGCCAATATCATCTATACTGACACCTGGGTGAGTATGGGGCAGGAAGAGGAGACTGAAGCACGGCTCAAGGTGATGCAGCCGTACCAGGTCAACGATGCGCTGCTCCAACACGCCAACAAATATGCGATTGTCATGCACTGTCTGCCCGCGCATCGCGGACAGGAAATCACCGATGAAGTGGCCGACGGGCCACAGTCGGTGATCTTCCCACAGGCTGAGAATCGTTTGCACATGCAGAAGGCAATCCTGGTCGAGCTAATGGCCTAGTCGATGGGTTCGGGATAATCAAATGCCTGGAAACCGTGAAGCCTATGATCGAGCGATGACCGCCGGCCACAATGCCGCGTGGGACAAAGAGTGGCCGATGGCGGTGGCTGCGTATGGGCAGGCCATCCAGGAGTTCCCGAACGATCTGGATGCTCACATCCATATGGGCATGGCTTTGTTGGAAACGGGGCGACTTGAGGATGCGCTGCGGGTGTATACCCGCGCACATCAGATTTCCCCGGATGATCCGATTCCACTGGAAAAGAGCGCGGATGTCCTGGAGAAGATCGGGCGACTAAAAGAAGCCGCCCAGCAGTACGTCAACGTCGCCGAAATCTATCTGGGACATCGTGACCTAGACAAAGCGATCAACAACTGGCGGCAAGCGACGCGGCTGACACCCGGTCTGGTGGCGATTCATGCGCGACTGGCGCAAGCCTACGAGCGGTTGGGCGAAAAATCGAAATCGATTCGTGAATATCTGGTTTTGGCCTCCAACTTTCAGCGGCTGGGGGACAATGACAAAGCACAGAAGGCAGCGCAGCGGGCGCTGCGGCTCGATCCCAAATTCATCCCCACACTAAATGCGATGCGGGCGCTGGAAAACGGCGCCGAAATCGTGCTGCCACCCCTAGTAGACAGCGCAAGCAGCCCCACCAAGTCGTCTCAAGAGGTGGAGCGGCCTTCGCTGAAATCGCGGATGGCATCTCAAGGTGAATCCGATCCTTTAGGGCCGGTGGGCGAGGCGATGACGGACTCGCTGGGGATGCTGGCAATGTTCGTCATGGAAGGCGGGGCACTGGATGCGGCGGGAACGGACGCTCTGCAAGCCATGGAACTCCATCGCCAGGGCATCCACGATGAAGCCATTCAAGCGTATCAACGGGCAGAAGCACGGTTGAATCATCCGGCGCTCAAGATGAATCTGGGCGGTTTGCTGGTCTTGGCGGAACGGTACGAAGAGTCGATCAAGCATCTGGGTGAAGCGGCGATGCAGCCCCAGTTGGCGGCCGGGGCGTTCCATGCGCTGGGCAAAGCCTATGCCGCGACCAACAAACACAAGCAGGCGCTGCGCTATCTCGTCCAGGCGCTGCAAAGCGTGGATACGTCGCAAGCTGAGGCAAATGAACTTCAGATCGCGGCGCTCTATGAGAAATTGATGGATCTGCTCCAGAACCGCCCGATGGAAACGCTGGTGGCTGTCAATACGCGCTTCCTGAATCTGTTGAGCGGCAAGGAGTGGAAACAGCGTATCGCGGAAACCCGCCAGCAGCTTGAAGAAACACTGCGGTCACAGGGTGAACAGGCGGTTGTGGATATCCTGATCGCCACACACAGCGATGAACTGACCAACGCTGTGGCGCGAATCGACCGTTACATGCGCCAGGGATTGTTCACGCTGGCGATGGATGAAGCGCAGCGGGCGGTCGAGTTCTCACCGCTGTACCTGCCTATCCATGTGCGGATGGCGGAAGTGATGATGCGGGAAGGCCGCGTGCGGCAGGCGATCAACAAGTACAATGTGATCGCCAAAGTGTATCTGGTGCGCGGCGAGAATGACCGGGCGGCATCGATCCTGAGCGAAGTGTTGGAAATGGCTCCGCTGGATATTTCGGTGCGCGAGAGCCTGATCGAACTGCTGGAAAGTGAAGAACGCTGGGATGAGGCGCTGGATCAGTACATCGATCTGGCGGACACGCATCATCAACTGGGCAACTACGACCTCTCGCGGGAGATTTTCGTCTCGGCGGAAAAACTGGCGAACCGGGTGAATGCGTCGCCGGAGAAGATCGTCCGCATCAAGCACCGGGTCGGAGACATCGACCAGATGCGACTGGACATTCGCAAAGCACAGCGCATCTACGAGGAAATCATCCAGATCGCGCCGAACGATGAGCGCGCACACCGGATGCTGGTGGATATTCACTACCGGCAGAACAATCCCATCGAAGCGATCAAGAAACTGGATGCGCTGCTCCGAATCTACGCGAAGAACCGGCAACCTAACCGCATTACGCAGCTCCTTGAAGAGCTGGTGACGACTTATCCGAGTGATACGGGTTTGCGGTCGCGACTGGCGGCCATTTACACGCAGCTCAAGCGCAAAGACGATGCGATCAAGCAGTTGGATGCGTTGGGCGAACTCCAATTGGAGGCCGGGCTGCATCAAGATGCCGTGAACACGATTCGGCAGATCATCGCGCTTAATCCTGATGGGATCGACGAATACAAGAAGCTGCTGCTGCAACTGGGTGGTTAGCAGTGGAAATCCTATGGGCACTGGATACCCTCACCTGGCGCTCACTGCTTGATATTTTCCTGGTTGGGTTGGTCTTCTTTGGGGCCAGCTTCTTCTTCCGAGGGACGCAGGCCATCGCCCTGCTCCGGGGTATGCTGTTGGTGCTGATCGGCCTGCTGGTGCTTTCAAGCCTGTTGAATTTGCTGGCGCTGCGGTGGCTGCTGGAAAACATGGTGGTGGTGCTGGGCATCGCCATTCCTGTGTTGTTCCAACCGGAACTGCGCCGCGCCCTGGAACAGCTTGGGCGAGCCGGGGTGTTCATGGGCCGGCAGCCACCGGAGACCGTTCGCAACCGGATCATCGATGAAATCTGCAAAGCGGCGGAAAAGCTCTCGGAACGGCGGCATGGGGCGTTGATCGTGCTGCAACGGCAGAGCAACCTGGAAGAATACATCCGCACAGGAATCCCCCTGGACAGCGCGATTTCCGCGCAACTGCTGCTGACGATCTTCTGGCCGAAGACGGAACTGCATGATGGCGCGGCAATTGTGGATGGGGCCGGGCGGTTAGCCTGTGCCGCCTCGGTGCTGCCGTTGACCGCCA
>JAEUQZ010001040.1 GCA_016788965.1 Anaerolineae bacterium
CGCAGCCCGGTGGGTTGAGGGACAAAAGGAGAAGCGAAGGTGTTGAATTTTCGGGGGCGGAACCGTCCCGGCAGCGGGACATCGCTGGAAGGATACGCGGGAACGGTGGAGCAGATTCTGGCGGGGATCGGGATTGATCCGGTGCGGGCACGGATGCGGACGGATACGGGATTCGGCTGGAGCTTCCAGCGCGGGTCGGCGGTGATCGAGGTGTTCGTGTCGCAGCAGGAGGGCGTGGGTTATTTGCAGGTGCTTTCGCCGATTATGCATTTGCCGATTAACGCCTTACTGCCGCTGTACCGACGGCTGTTGGAACTGAACTTACAACTGACGAACGCGGCCTTCGGGGTGTATCTGGACGTGGTGTATGTGTTCAGCGAGCGCCCGCTGGAAGGATTGGACGGGGGGGAAGCGAACACCATCATCAACATGGTGGCGGCTTACGCGGATGATTTGGACGATAAGCTGGTAGCGGAGTTCGGAGGCCGGTTATACGCGAAGGTATAGCGCGGCGGTTGGCAGAG
>JAEUQZ010001041.1 GCA_016788965.1 Anaerolineae bacterium
ATTCTTGGTGGCGATCATAGTATAGCTTTAGGCAGTGTTTCGGCTGCGCTCTATCGCGCGGAGCGTGTCGGTGTCTTGTGGATCGATGCCCATGGTGATTTCAATACACCACAAATCACACCATCAGGCAATGTGCATGGCATGGTTGTTTCTGCCTTAATGGGTAAATGCCCGCCTCCGTTGTTGATCGGTGATCGCCGCTTACAATCCAATCAAATCGTTATGATTGCCACCCGCGATCTCGACCCGTTGGAAAAAATCGCTATCCGCGAAGCGGGTATCAAAGTCATGACCATGAGCGAAATTGATGAGAATGGTATGGCGGATGTGGTTCGTGCCGCTCTGCGATCATTAGGAGACGTCCAATCGATTCACGTCAGCTTTGATATGGACTCGCTTGATCCGGCAGTTGCGCCGGGTGTCGGTACGCCGGTTTCTGGCGGGTTGACCATTCGCGAAGCTCACCTCATACTCGAAATGTTGGCGGCTGATGGTCGTGTCGATTCGCTCGATCTGGTCGAAG
>JAEUQZ010001042.1:0-250 GCA_016788965.1 Anaerolineae bacterium
ACCGGATGCGGGTACGCCATAATCGCTTCCCACAGGCTGGGGGAGGGCATCCGCGCCTCGTTCAAACAGCTTTCCCAGCTTTCCAGCAGCAGCGCCCCGTTCCGCAAATACGCCTCCCGCAGCGCCAGCCGCCACAACGGCTCAAACGGCGTTTCCGGCGCGCTCATCGCCGCCAGATTCACCTCCACCAGATCATGCCCCGTCGCCGCGCACAACCCCATCGCCGTTTCCACTTGGCCGAGGTCAACCC
>JAEUQZ010001042.1:260-523 GCA_016788965.1 Anaerolineae bacterium
CAGGTACACAATCGGCGCGTCCTGCATCGCCTCCACAATCGGCCTCCGCGCTTCCGGCCACGCCGTCCCCGCCTCATATGGCCGTATCCGCACCATATGCGTCAGCCGCGCGTCCACCTGTTCATCACCCAGCAGATGCGCTGTAATTCGGTGATCCGCCCGGATCGCGTACCCCAGAAAACTCGCGTTCTGTCGTGCCGTGTCCGGCGCGCACTCAATCAAGTTATGCCGCCGCAGCGCGCTTTGAGGCGTCAGCCGCTTCC
>JAEUQZ010001043.1 GCA_016788965.1 Anaerolineae bacterium
GCCGCGTTCCTTCGCTTGGTCTGCCGTTGCGGCCGCAAGCGTAGCATAGCGGCGCCGGCCGCGTCAAGCGCCGTGCCGGGAGGACCTTTGGCCCAGACGCCGCCGGGCGGCCTTAGCGCAGGCGCTCGTCCAGATTCTGGTCCACCGTCAGGACGACGATCCGCTCGCCGGTGCGGGTGCTCATGTCGGTGTGCAGGCTGAGCAGCCCGCAGCCAACTGTCTCGCGCACCAGGCTTTCCAGGAAGGGCCAGGAGGTCTCGAAGAGCTGGCGGCGGGTTTCCTTGACCAGCGCCTGGCCTTCGCGGGTCTCGGCCAGCTTGAGCTCGGCCGGCGTCAGCACGCCGCGCAGCCGCATCAGGATCAGATCCCCGAGGATGAAGGTGCGCGCCTCCAGCGGCCCGCGCCCCAGATAGTCTTTTTCAAATTTGATGATCGCCTTGGTCAGTTCGGCTTCCAACTCGCCGCGCGTCTTTTTCGGCATACCGGCTCCCGGCTGCGTGAGATCAGGCTGAGTATAGGGCTG
>JAEUQZ010001044.1 GCA_016788965.1 Anaerolineae bacterium
GAGAACGCATGCCCTGCATGCTGCTGCACGGTCCGTCCAACATCGGCAAGACGCTGATCGTGGCCAAGTTCCTTCGTGAACATCCGCCTGCCTTCGACGCAGTGCGCGGCGTCGAGCACAGACCCGTGATCAGCCTGCAGATGCCGCCGTCTCCCGATCAGCGGCGCTTCTACCGGGCGTTGCTGACGGCAGTGGGGGTACCCCAAGGCCCCAACTCGACCTTGGCGAGTCTGGAGCAAGTGGCTTGCGACATCCTGCGCCGAATAGGGCCGCGGCTGTTGATCGTCGACGAGGTGCACCACCTGCTGGCTGGCAGCGCACGGGAGCAGCGCGGCTCGCTGAACTTGCTGAAGTACCTCTCCAACGAGCTGAGGATGGCCATCGTTGCGGTCGGCACGAGCGAGGCGCCGGTGGCGTTCCAAAGCGACGCCCAGATCCACAGCCGCTTCACGCCGCTGGAGTTGCCCCGCTGGAGCGAGAGCGAGGAGTTCCGCCGCCTCCTGGCCGCGTTCGAGGCGGCACT
>JAEUQZ010001045.1 GCA_016788965.1 Anaerolineae bacterium
TCACCCATCGCCCCGATCTCTGGGGCCATCACGGCATGGCGCGCGAAGTCTCCGCCATCACCGGCAAGCCCCTGCGCGACCCGGTCAACATGGCGCGCATCCCGCAAGGTCCCCCGCCCGTCAAAATCGCCATTGAGGATTTCGCCCTCTGCCCGCGTTACAGCGCACTCGCCTTCGAAAACGTCACCGTGCAGCCTTCCCCGCTCTGGCTGCAGCATCGCCTCCAGATCCTCGGCCTCAACCCCATCAACAACATCGTCGATGTCACCAACTACGTCATGGCTGAGCTCGCTCAACCCATGCACGCCTTCGACGCGGACAAACTCAAAGGCGATACCATCTTCGTTCGCAACGCGCGCGAAGGCGAAATCGCCGATGCCCTCAACGGCGAAACGTATCCGCTCACACCCGCCGCGCTCGTTATCGCCGATGCCGGCGGCCCCATCGCCCTCGCCGGAGTCATCGGCGGAGCCCACAGCTCCATCAGCGCCGCCACCACGCGCCTCGTGCTCGAAAGCGCCAA
>JAEUQZ010001046.1 GCA_016788965.1 Anaerolineae bacterium
CCGCCAAGCTGGGGCGGTTGGGGTTGATGTAAATTAAGCCCGTGATGAAGCGTTGGTTGGCGCGCGCTTCTTCCAGCAGTTGAATGGCGGCCATACGGTTGGTGGGGTCATGCTGGCCCTCAGCCAACTTCTGCAGAACAATGGATGAGCCATCATGCAGTTCCACCGCCTTAGTTTCGCCTTCTGCTTGCTCAAGCGTAATTTCATCTTGTTGCATCACAAACGAAAAATCATTGACGCGCTCATCATGTGACTTGCCCCACGAATAACTCTTGGTGCTGTCATCCTTATCATTGAACGTTACGCACGGGCTGATAATGTCCAGCACGGCGGTGCCACGATAGTTGAGGGCGGCCTTGATGAGCGCAATGACGTGTTTGGGGTCACCGGCGAAGGAGCGCGCCACAAAACCGCACTCAGCCACAATCGCTTCCAAGCACAAATCAATAGGCGGTAATTCATTGCGCCCCGTGTATTTAATCTCTTGCCCAATATCCGCCGTAGCCGAGAACTGGCCTTTGGT
>JAEUQZ010001047.1 GCA_016788965.1 Anaerolineae bacterium
GTCACCATCGGCAACACCGCTTTCCAGCTGCGCAGCGTGGTGTCCTCGGAGCCGGACAAGCTTTCGGTCAATGTCGGGCTCGGTCCGCGATTCCTCACCAGCGAAGCCGCCCTGCGCGCCACCGGCCTCCTGCTGCCGGGCAGCCTGGTGCGCTGGAACTACCGCGTCAAGCTGCCCGACAATGCCGCCGACGATCGTGCCGCGGCGGCCTTCATCGCCGACGCACGCGCGGCCTCGCCGGAGGCCGGCTGGCAGCCCTACGTGCTGCCGGGCAAGCGTGCCACGCAGTACCGCTTCACCACCAAGGAAGGCCGCTGGGCCATCGAAGCGCGCGCGGATGGCTCGGCCAGCATGCTGCGCCGCACCGTCGACATGCCGGCGGAGACGCTGGCGGAGATGGGCTGGTCCTGGTGGGTGGATGCGCCCTTGGCGCAGGCCGATCTGGCCGACATCGACCGCACCGATGCGCCGGCGAGCATCGTGCTGGCGTTCGACGGCGACAAGTCGCGCCTGCCGGCTCGCG
>JAEUQZ010001048.1:0-250 GCA_016788965.1 Anaerolineae bacterium
CGCGCAGCGCGCGCACGGGCCGCACGGCGCTGCGCACCCGCTGGACGGTGCCGCTGTTCGAGGTGGAGGCCCCGCCGCCCTCGGTGGTGCCGCCCACCGCGACGTGGGCCGAGGTGAAGGCCGCGCACGCCACGTGGGCGGCCGTCATGGCCACCGCGCCGACGTGGGCGGACCTGCTGTGAACCGACACCACATCTCGAGCAACGGTCTCGGGCGCACCGCGCTGACCTGCGGGTCTGTTGAGCTCGGG
>JAEUQZ010001048.1:260-522 GCA_016788965.1 Anaerolineae bacterium
GGTTCGCGGCCACGATCACCGGCAGCCACCTGGCGGTGGTGCGCGCCCGGGTGTGCCTGCCCGGGCAGACCGGCCCGGACCCGGTGGGCGAGGACGTGGCCATCCTCGGCGGGGACCTCCAGATGGACGCCAGCGCCGAGGTGAAGGCCTCGCTGGACGTCACGGTGCCGGGTGACTGGTGGGACGAGACGCTGCCGCTCGGGGCCGAGCTGTGGGTGGCCCGCGGCGTGGCCTACGGCGACGGCACTGATGAGCTGGTGCC
>JAEUQZ010001049.1:0-254 GCA_016788965.1 Anaerolineae bacterium
CGTAAGTCCGTAGCGTACACCTGACTACCCTTTGTTTTTGGTTAAATGAATGCCAAATGTAATCAGGTGTACGCTACGGACTCAGGACTCAGGACTTACGACTCAGGACTTCCAACTATCCTTCTACCAGCGTCCCCACCTGTTCTCCCAGCACAATACCACGCAGGTTGTCGGGTTGGTTAATATCAAATACTATGATGGGCATATTATTCTCGGCACAAAGTGTGAAGGCCGTCATATCCATGACTTCGAGG
>JAEUQZ010001049.1:274-522 GCA_016788965.1 Anaerolineae bacterium
TAGATGCCGTCGACACGGGTGCCTTTCAGGATAACGTCGGCCTTTATTTCATTGGCACGCAACGCTGCGGCACTATCGGTCGTGAAGAACGGATTGCCGGTACCGGCAGCGCAGATCACCACACGGCCTTTTTCCAGGTGGCGGATGGCCCGACGGCGGATGGAGGGCTCTGCTACGCTTTCCATGTTCAGGGCCGTCATCAGGCGTGTTTGTACGCCGATGCTTTCCAGGGCGCTTTGCAGGGCCAG
>JAEUQZ010000104.1 GCA_016788965.1 Anaerolineae bacterium
TTCGCCGGAGGCGGCAGCGCGATAATGGGTGGCGTTGGCACAGACACAGCCGTCTTTGCCACAGGTTCTTGAACGACCAGCGGCTGCGTCCCCGGTAACACCTGCGCTGGAACCACCAGTTCCACCTTCAGGATCGCCGACAGCTTTTCCAGCAGCAGGCTGTCATCCATCGGGCATAGCGAGACATTCTCCGGCAGTGGGATGCTGTCCACAAAATCCGCGTCCGGCGTCACCCCGATGAACGCCACCGTGTCCCGCTGATTCGCCAGTACCAGCAGCGTCGAATCCCCGCTGCGATGATACGCCATGTTCGCATCCACGAGCACCGCATCGAACGTCTCCGCCCCCACGGTGTAGATCGCGTCGATATGGCTGTAAGCCACATGCGTCGATAGCCCCACTGTAGTCAGTACCGTGCGGAGCTGCTGGATCAACATGTAATCGCTGGAGACCAGCAGGATTTGTTTGGTGTCGAATTCGGTCATAATTTCTTGTACATCACTTCTTGCTCAGTCGGTCCCGCCGCGCCGCCAGATCGTCTTCGACCTTCTGGTCATCGACCACCTCTTGCACAGTCTCTTCCACCTGGGGAGATTCGGCTTCAGTCCGTGCTGTCACCGCGTCTCCAAGCTGCGCGATCCGTTCTCGCATCTCCCGCAGCACATCCACCAGCATCTTGCTCGGATCGATCACGATCTTGTCCGGTGAAGACGTGGCCTCTTGCCCGCCCTCCGCTTCCGCCCGTTGTGCGTCCGCCACCGCTGCTTCTAATTCGTTCACCCGCGTGATCAATTCCTGAGTTACCAACCGGTGTTCTTGCAGGTCGGATTGCGCCATCGTCAATCGCTGTTGAGCCAGTTGAAGCTGCTCCAGGGAATATCGCGCCGCCATGTCGTTCCCCGAAGCCACGCTGCCGTCGGCCTCCTGATCCAGCCGTTCCACATCCGCCTGAAGACCATCGACCCGCCGTTGGAGTTCATCCTCATAGGCCAGCGCATCATTCACGCGCTGCCGCAAACCAGCCACTTCTCGCTCAATGCCCTTTCCGAGCTTGATCGGTTTAGCCGGGCGTTCCGCGCCAGCCGAACCGCCGCTCAGCGCGTCGTTCAGCGTGGCTTTGACCAGAGTGTTTATCTTCTTGAATAAATCGTTCATATCGTCATTCTACAAGCTTTATCAGACTACACGCAACCAATCGACAATTAAGGTCGCACGGCGCTCGATGCCACTCACCGTTTGCTTTTTCCAACCTCCGCCTGTTCCCACCTGTTTATGAGGTCAACTACCTGCTTCACCCAGCGAATCCACCTTCGGGCACACCCCATCCCACGTCAGAGCATACACCGCCATATTCGGCCCCCCAATCGAACGCGCCGTTGGCCCATTCGTCGTGTACACCAGACACAACCGCGAGTCCTCCGCGTTATCCCCCGGAATCTGGTCGGGAAACGCCATCAGAAACTTCGCATCATACCCCTTCAGCCAGCTCCACAGCGACTCCTCGTCATTGATGAACGGAATCACCTCCGGGCTGACCAGTCCCGCCAGATCGACAATCGGCCGCGCCGCGAAGTACCCCACCGCCCCGATATCATGGATCGCCAGCAGTTGGTCCGGCGGAATGTGATCTTTGATCCAGTGCGCCGCCGTCACCATCTCTTCATTGATAATCGTGACATCTTCGACATATACGCCCCGGCCCGCCACCAGCGCGAAGTAGACGTAAGCCAGGGCCGTCGATACCGCCAGCGTCCGGCTCAACACCCGTCCGGCCATCGTTCGCCTGCCAGCCTGCAGCAGTTCCAGTGTGCCCACTGTCCCCAGAACGATGAAAACGGGCAGCGCCGGGATCACATAACGCCCGTGATGATAGTACGCCGGAAGCCGCGCCGCATACAACCCGATCAATCCAATCCCCCACAGCAGCGGCAGCCACACCAGGACAGAACCGCGGGTCATCTGTCTCGCTTGTGTGATCGTCCACCCCACGATCCCCGGAATCAGGAACAACAGCGTCCCCGCCACCAGCGGCGTAACCATACTGACCACCCGCGACGGAAAGCTCGCTTTCAGCAGAGGAGCGTTCTGCGCGGTCTTGGCCGCAGCCGTATCCGGCAGCAGACCACCCGTAATCTGGAGATTGAGGATCAGATACGGCGTCAGCACCACCATGAAGACCACCGCTGCCGCGCCGCCCCAAATGAATAATCCTCGCCAGCCTCCAGTCTGAAAGTATCCCACACTCTCCGCATTTCTCTGCGTCCTCTGCGTCTCTGCGGTTAGACTTTGCATTGGAACTTTCGTCGTTGGCTGTGATGCCATTGCCTGGCGGCTGAGCATCTGCGCGATCACCATCAGCAGCCCGATCAGTCCAATCATCACCAAGCCCTCCGGCCTCGTGACAACCGCCAGGCCGGACACCAACCCAAAGAATCCTCCGCGCAGCGCCACCAATCGAGTCGCGCTCGACAGGCCGTCGCCTTCCCGCCACGCCAGCGCGATCAAGGCCAGCGTCCACATCGCAAAGAGACCCGTCTCCATGCCCGACACCGCCGCCCAGATCAGGTGCCACGTGCCAACCTGCGCGACTCCTCCAATCAGAAAGGCATAACGTCGCCCAGGCAGCAGCCGCTCAACCAACCTCGCCCCCAACATGGCCGTCACCCACAGCGCCACGACGCCCAGGAAAGGTGTCCACAGCCCAAACGGGATGTTCAGACGGTAGCCGACCGATAGCAGCACCGTGTACAGCGGTGAGGTCGAAGCCGCGCTGGGGATTCCAGGGACGAACGACCAGATGCCCGTTTGGGCCAGGTTGCGCCCATACACCTGATGAATCCAACTGTCGTCCAGCGGAAACCCTGGCCCCGCTGACAGCACATACACGCCCGACAGCACTGCGGCCAGGATCAAGAAAACCAGGTCTTCGCGGCGGAACTTAGTCCAGACGGATCGCATAGAGACGTATATCCGGCATACTAAAAGGTAAGGATTCAAGGAATGGGGGTGGAGCAGTCAGCAGCGGCCACAGCAGCGCGGAAGCCCCCCAGGCTTCCCGTCCATCCGCCGTAACCCCTTCCATCACTACAAAGTCCACCTGATACTTGCGAGCGATATCCAGGATAATGGCTGGCTCCTCGTTCGGCAGAACTACCCCGCCCAGTCCGGTATAGTAGTAAAGTTGCGCCGGGTCGTTAATCATGACTCGGCTGCCAGAAGGGATGGCATCGGCCAGTGCGCTGTAAAGCGCCGGAGTTCCTCCATCCACAACCCGGTTCGGCAGCGCCACGAACACGCCTAACGCCACCGCCACACCCAGCAAACCGACCGAGAACACGGGTCGCGCCGTGCGAACATTCCATCTCCGCCGCCGCGCCATCCAGTCGATGCAGTCATCCAGTCCCAGCAGTCCCAGGATCGCCCACCACGGAACCAATGCCGCCGCCGAATGCAGCAAACCGCCGCGATAGCCTGGAAATGGAAACACCACAGTCATCGCGACATGCAATCCCAGCGCGTAGATGCCAAAGGGCAGCAGGAACGGATCCCTGCGCCGTCGCCACAGACCGATCAGCATCAGCGGAGCCATCACCACCAACCCCTCCACCACCACCAGCGTCCCCAGGTTGTTGGTGAAGGCCGTCCACCGCGATGATAAAAATACCCCGACCCCATCAGCGAACAGACTCGCTGCCGAAGAATCCGGCGGGTAGTTGAAGATGTCGTCATACGTCCGCTGCCAGATGGTTTGTGTGCCCCCCAGCGGAAGCGGCGTTCCAATCAGCGATAGATTCCGTGCAAACCACGGCAGCATCACCACCACGTACCCGACGCACAGTCCCGCTGCCACCAGCAGCGCGCTGCGCCACGTTGCGCGTCGGAAGATCGCCAATCCCAGCACCGCCGCCAGCCCGACCAACACCAGCAGCACCCCATCTGCTCGCGTGAGATGCCCCAGCGCCGAACACATTCCCCCTACAAAGGCAACAGATAAGATACCTGGAATCGGCTGCCCTTCCGTCGCCTCCGGTCGGGACGCGCTTCTGCGCGTCCGCTCCTCATGTTCCTCACCATGTCGCTCTGCTGCCCTGCCATCCCGAATCCGTTGCCCCTCTATCGCCTCCTGTAGGGACGCGCTTCTGCGCGTCCGCTCCCCAACAGCCCGGCTGCACACCCACCCCATCACGTACAGAGCCGCCGTCCCGACAAACGCATACGGCGCGAAGGTATCCGTCGCTCCCCAGAAGCGGATGTAAAACCCGCTCGCCAGCGTGATGAGTCCTGCAAACCACGCATGCCGTCGTGATCCTCCCAGCCGCTCCCCCAGCACGAAGCCGATATACACCGTTCCCGCGAACAGCAGCGCCAGCGGGAACTGCGCGGCGGCATAGCTGCCCGGCGCGTTCAGCGCGACCATGCCCAATGCCGCGACGATGGACGTGAGCGGCATCCAGTACAGATGCGAAGGCGCGGGAAGCGAGTCGGTCGCTCCAATGTAGGTCCAGAAATACGCATCTGTCAGCCCTTCACCACTGACCAGTCGATTGGCCGCGTTGAAGTGATAGAACGCATCCGTGAAGCCCGGCCGTTCGACCAGCCCCCGCGTGATGAGAAATGCCCCGATCAGCGCGATCCCGATGAAGATCAGCCGCTCGCGCCGGGAAACAATCCTCTGTTGGACAGCCGAGTGCATTCAGAATGCCCCTTCAATACCGCCTATTGATCCCACACATCGGTCTTCTGCGCCTGCCCGATTCCCGGCTTCTTGAAGATGTAATTCGCCGTTTCCCCATGCGAGTCGAACCCAATCAGTTCCCATCCCTCGCGTCCTAGCAGGTTTAGCGGGTACTGAATCGGCTGGTCTTTCCATTCCGCCTTGTTCTCGCTGTTGACCCGGTACTGGATGCCATACGACCGTTTGACCTCCAGCGCCAGATACTGCCACGCTGATGCCTGCCCGTTGAGGATCGGCTCCGAATCCCCTTCTGATGGCGAGATTTCATCCAGCTTGGCGAGCCATTTCTGCGCGGTCGGATCATCCTTCATTTGCAGCAGCAGCATCCGCGCTTTGTCGAACTGTTTCTCCGAGATGAGTTCTTTCGCAAGCTGGAGTTCCTGACGGGCCATGATGAAGTTCTCCTGTGTGATGAATTAGCTCTGCCAAACAGATGAAGATGAATCGGATGACTGCCGCAGCAGCCGGTAAAGCGCCACGCACAACGCCAACAGCACCATCGTGCGTGCGACAACGAACATCACGAACGCTGGCACAAGCGTTCCTGCTATTGCCCCATCGCTGCGAATGAACAGGAACGGATACTCCGCAAACGTGACAAAGCTGAGTAGCAGCAGCGCCAATACCCCATTTCGGGTCGGGAAAGCCAACAGCACCAGCGGGATAATCTGCGCCAACCACTGCGGACTCCACCCCTGCGCCTGAATGAAGAAGATCAGCAGCGTGATGGTCACGAAAGCGATCAGCCCCCGCTCGCTGAAATTACGAGTCCGCGCATACACGAACAGCCCCGCCGCCAGCGCCGCCCCCAATCGCAGCCAACCCGGAACGACCGCTGCATTCCCCTGCAAATCGTTCGCCCGCACCGGATCAAGCCGCTCTTCAATCGGCCCAAAGTTCCCGGTTCGCATGTTCCCATCCAGCAGCGCCCAGACCGTCTGGTACGACGCTTTGTTCCACTGCGCTGTCAGTGAAGGCAGGCTCATCGCCGCGTTCTGCGCCAGGAACGCGCCGAACACAACCACAGCCCCTCCAACCGCCACCGCTGTGTAGCGAACCCCGCCCCTTCCCGGCAAGTATCGCCACACCGCACCGACGATCAGAATCGGTGTCAGTTTGAACAGCGTCCCTACGCTGATCGCCACCGCCGAAGCGATGTGTCGGCTCTTGAGCAGCCACCATATCCCCAGCAGCACCGTTAAAATCACCAGCACATCGAACGTCCAGAACAGAAAGATCAGCGGCGCGGCCATCACCGCATACACCCATCCGAGCATCATCCCCGTCTCTGGAGTGTATATCCGCCCCGCGATGACCCGGATCAGCACCAGATTGCCCGTATCGGCCACCAGGAACAGACTCGCCAGCGCCAGCGCAAACGCCGGATAATTCCCGTCCCGCCCCACCGCCTGATAGAGGAACACCGTCAGATACGACCACAGTGGAGGGAACTCGCTCCACCAATCCCGCAGCGGCAAACCCACACTGTCCGATAGCGCCGCCAGATTGTAATACGTCTGGAAGTCACCCCCAGCCGACACCCCGCGTTCGACTCCCTGAATCGTCATCGGCTGGTAAACCATCAGCAGCATCAACCGCAGCCCAATGAACGTCATCAGCACCAGCCGCCAGTCTTCCATCAGACTTGGCACGGTAGCCGCGGCCGCCTTCTGCGCCTTCTTCATGATCCGGCCCCAGCGCGAGTGAACACCACCGCCAGATCATCCTCGTAATCCAGAGTCCAACCAGACTGATCCCGCAGCACTCGCGCCAGCCCGCTCTCCGCCTCGACGACCACCAACCAGATATCATACCGGTCGAGGATCGCCTCCCAGCCTGACGAACCGCGAGCCGCCTCGAAGTATTCCTGGCTGATGAACGCATCCCCGTACAGATCCGTCCGCCCATCGATGAACACCAGGCGATCCGGCAGCGCGAACATCAGATACCCGCCCCAGTTGTAGCTGTTGAACATCAGCCCCGGCGGATTGGCCGCCTTGAGGTACTCTGCCACCTGCACCGGCAGGAATTCTCGCTGCCCTTCCTCGACCGTTTCGGCATCCAACACCAGCACCACCTTCGCCAGACACCCCAGTAGCACGACCGCCACTAGGATCGCGTTCAGCCGCGCCATGCGTGCCGTCACCCGCTGAACCGGCCGTACCGTCCAGCCGCGCTCCGCCAGCACATCATCCAGATGAACCGTCAGGATCGGCGTCGCCACCACCGCGAACACCGCAATATTCCGCCCCGCCAGCAGCGCCATGAACGCCGTCCCCGCCGCCAGGATGAAATCCGTCCAGCTTAGACGTTTGCGACTGGCTCCTGCCGCCCCCAGCAGTCCCAGCAGCAGTGCCACGAACGGCCACACCTGCCGCTCATGAAAATTCGGCGAGTTCCATTCCTGGATGAAATCTTGCAGCGCCCCGATGCTCACCGTCTGGAACGGGACACTCAGCATTTGCAGCCCATACGGGTTGATGACCAGCGCCGCAATCGAGACCACTGTCACCAGCACGAGTTTGCGAATCTTCGCCCACGAGAGCGTCTGCGGCGCAGTCGGATTCAATATCCGCTGGATCGTCTTGCCCGCGATGGTTCCGAACAGCAGGATAAAACCAATCGAGAATCCCGCGTGCAGATTCCCCCACACCGCCATCAGCGGCGGGATTCCCCACAGCCAATCGCGCTCCTCACGCCGGAAGCGTACTAGCACGTACAGCAGCGCCGCGCTCAACGCGAACGAGAACATTTGCGGCCGCGGCGACCAGAACACCGCCGCCGTCGCCGCCCCCAGCACGATGGCAAACGCCCGCAGATACGCGCTCCCGGACGACATCTGGTAGACGAACACCATGCCCACGGTTGCCAGCACCGAGGTATAGATCGCCAGTCCGAAGTTCCCGCCAAGCTGCCACGCGAAAGTCATCACAACCTGCGACAGCCAACTGTGGTTGGTCCATGCTGCGCCCGCTTTAGTGAAACTGAACGGATCGGTATGGATCATGCCCTGCGTCAGCGTGTATTCCCCGGCGCGGAGATGCCACCACGTATCCGTATCGATAGGCACGCGCGTCGCCAGAGCGAATAGCAGTCCAAACAAAATCAGGATGGCCGAGCGTTCAATCGTCAGTTGGCGCATGTTTAGGGAGTCATCCTGTATGGTCGATCAGATACAGCAGAATCGGGCTACCCATCGGATAATTCGCCTGCGGCAGGAAGAACCGGGGTATCACGGTACGCATGAACTGGGCATAAGCGATGCTCAGCAACGCCTCGTCATCCGCATCCAGTGGCCCAGGCCGGGCGGAAATCCTCGCCGCCTCGATGTCTTGCTGCATCGTCGTCAGATCACCATCGAATTGAGCTAGACGCGCGGTTCCCACCTGGAACCACGCCCGGTCGATCTCGTCGAACGTCCAGTTCTCGGCCTGTTCCAGGGCTTGCACTGCCCGCGGACGATCTCCTAGCGCCAGCGCCACCACCGCTTCCACCACCAAACCCGGCCCCGAACCCCATACCCGGTTGGCCTGCCACAGCGCATCCGCTTGCTCAGGCTGCCCGGCATCGAGCAGTACCACCACCTGCGACACTGCGCTCATATCCTTTGGATCCGCGCTCCGCGCCACAGGTTTACTTTCTTCAGGATAAAGGCTTGCGTCAGGATTAAGCCTTAAGACTTCATTGAAGGATTGTTCCGCCCCGGCGCTGTCGCCCACTTTCGCCTGATAATGCGCCAGCATCCAGTAGAAGTACCATACCCCCGAATCGATCTGGATTGCCCGGCGGATCGATGTCAGTGCGGCTTCACTGTCCCCAGCCTGCCACTTCAGCGCCGCCAGATTCGCCCACCCGAACGAATACCCCGGCTCCAGATCGACGAATCGCTGGAAGGCCGCTTCAGCCAGCGGCAGCGCCTCTGCGTCGCCTTCATTCGCGGCCATGCCATACAGGAAACCTTGTTGAAACGGGTACAGGCTGAGTGCTGGATCCGCCTCCACCACACCATTCAGTCGTCGAGCGCCCTCGCCATACGCCCGCGTCGCCCCCACATCGTTCAGGACTTGCGTGTACTCCCGATAAACCCCGCTGCTCCACAACCCGCTGACCATCAGGCCGACCCACAGCGCGGCGCTCCCTGCTGGAAACACCCAGCGCCGCCATTTCGCCGTAGCCACTTGCGGCGTCAGCGGAACGATTGCCAGCGCCAGCGCCAGCAAACCCATCAGGGCAATAATCGGCATCATCGCCGTCACATCGAAGAACTGATGGATGGCGAAAGCCACCACGCCCCCCGTGGCTCCGGCCAGATGCGGTCGCATCCGTGGGTTCGCTGCCCGCCAATTGCTCTTAACTGCAAAACCGCTGACAACCACGCTTGCAGCCCCCGCTATCAGCCCAATGATCCCTAGTTCAGCCGCGATCTGAAACGCGATATTGTGCGCGTGGCTGTGTGGCCGATCTTGAAGGATATCCTCCAGTCGCAGCATTTCGCGCCCATAAGTGAATAACCCCTGCCCTGTTAGCGGCTGTTCCTGGAATAGTTCAATGGCCGCCCGGTAAAGTTCCGTCCGTAGACCGACCGCCCGTCCACCCTCGCTCAAGGATCGGATTAGCACAATCCCCACAGTGGCGACGACAATTACGCTGATCCCCGCCGCCGCGTTCATTACAACGCGACGTGTCCCAGTCTGCCTGCGCCACCAATCCAGCGTCCCCCTCAGCGTGATGCCCCCCGTGCGGCTCAGGGACAACCCGGCGCATACCACCATTCCCGTCGCCGCGCCGATCCACGCCCCGCGAGAATACGTCAGCAGCAGTATGAACAGCGCCAGCAGCAGATAGATTCCCAGCAGCACACGATTGAACGAGCGTGTCGTGAACAAACGCGACACGATAAGTGGGATCAGGACGGCTAGATACGCTCCCAGGAAGTTGGGATTGCCCATCCTGCCGCCGGGCCGTGGCAGGAAAAAACCATCCGTGCCATACGTCAGCAGTTGCTGGAACCAGGGTACGAGTTGAAAGAACACGAATAAAATGACGATGATCCCGCTCAGCAGCACCCCTTCAATGATAGTTTCCCGCCGCGCTGCCGAGTTCGTCAGAACATCGCTTAACAAATACCACAGCCCGATATAGACCCCGGCAAACCAGAGTCCGATGCTGATGTGCCGCCAGGCATCCAGGTTAGCCAGCAGAGACAGCGAAAACGCCGCCACCCAGATGAGGATTGCCCAGTCCAGCGGACTCTGGTGCCAGCGCCAGCCTCGAAGCCATCGCGCGACGAACCATACTGCCACCATCACGCCCAAAGTGGTCAGTGTAAACCCTTGAATGGAGGGATCGACGATGCCGTTGAAGGTCGCGCCAATGGTCGCCAGATAACTCATGACGATCATCACCACGGCGCGGACAGCGAAGTTAGTTGTTCGAGACACCCCAGCGCCTTTCCAGAATCCAGAGCGAGTCTGGCGCTCTACTCATGGAGAAATCAAATGAAGGATGGATCAACGTAGGGCGACCCGGCAGGTCGTCCTGGGTCGCCCTTTCGAATGATTTGTCATCAGCATACACCGATTACACGCGCCACGCCGTAAGATATTCCCCAACTGCCTCCCCAGCCACAGCCTCCTACATGCGGATCACTTCCACCCCCGCCTCTTGTGATCCCTGATTTCGAATGATTCGACATCCTGAACATGGCGGCCAACGGTTGGGCTTACCCTGCTGCCGCCGGTGGTCGGAACTTCCTGACGCGGGTGCATTCGGAAATCGGGACAACTTCAATGTGTGCCTCAAAAGTCGGTACGCTGCGAGGATCGCCCCCTACCAGACCGCCGCCGCTGCGTAGGGGGTGACCCATGTGACGCCTCGCAATAACCAATCCTGCCCCGAAATCCGAGTACACCCCCTGACGCCACATCGGGCCTCTCCCCAACCCCTCGATCCCTTGCATTCAAGAGACACCAAAGAGTTACCAAAATGTCACCCTAATCATCTCATTTTGTGCTATCGTGAAGATACCGAGGGTGGGGGCACGATACATCCTTGCCAACCCACCCGCGTGATGACGCTCTTTAACAAACGTATAGGGGTATCGCCCGCTCTTTTGTCCCTTCAGTGGACATGGTTTTTCGGCAGCCGGATCACTTTAGTGTCCGGCGGTTCCATCCCGTTGTATGCCATCGTGGAGATACACGGGGAATCCCGAATGAGAAATGAGAAAATCGCGCGATTCTGATTCTTACTTTTCTTATCGTTTCGCATTTGGGATCAGGCCTTGAGGGGGAAACCGTGCAGTCGTTGCATCAGAATCACGCAGTTGCAACTGCAACATTTTCAACATTTGCAACTTTTCGCGCGATTTGCATTTGCAGTATTTGCGATATTTGCAACATTTCGGAGCAATCATCGCCTTGCATGTAAGGACTTTGCCGCAGAATTGCCATTTTGCAACTGCCGCAATTGCTGCAATTGCCGCCATTTGTGCCAATCTGTCCGTCCGGCATGGACGACTTGGACGACATTTTGGACAATTCGTCTTCTCTGGCTATCAGCTATCGACTAAAAGCTACCCATAAACTATGAACTATTAACTTTTCTTCTCTCACTGACACAAACGGCGTCGGTGGCGTGTCCGCCACTTCCGCCATTTCCGCAATGTGACGAAGCACAGTAATTCATCTAATAATATTCACAGAACTTCAACTTGATCTTCGCGGACAATCCAGAACCTATACGCCGCTCATCTTGAGCACCTTGCCCACCGTCCTCAGCATGATCGTCAGGTCCAGCCAGAGGGATTGGTGACGGATGTAATACAGATCGTACTGGAGCTTGACCAGCGCATCCTCGTCCGTCGAACCGTAGTTGTACTGAACCTGCGCCCACCCCGTCAGCCCCGGACGAATGACCAGCCGCGTTCGGTAGAATGGAATCTTCTCGGTCAGCCGCTTGATGTGTTCCGGTCGCTCCGGTCGCGGCCCCACCAGGCTCATGTCGCCCCGCAGGATATTGAACAACTGCGGAATCTCGTCCAGCCGCGTCTTCCGCATGAAGCGCCCTACCCGTGTGACTCGCGGATCACCTCTGCGGCTGAAGACCGCTCCAGAAGCTTGCTCCGCGTCCGGCCGCATCGAGCGGAACTTATAGATGCGGAACACCCGCCCGTTCAGCCCCATCCGTTCCTGGCTGTAGAAAATCGACCCTGGTGAATCCAGCCGAATCAGGAGGACGAGGATCGGGAACAGGAAACCCGCGAAACCGATCCCAACCAGGGACAGCACGATATCCAGAACCCGCTTGATCGTCGGATAGGGATTGAAAACCGAATGTCCATCCATCGGCAGCACCACGGCCCAGTTGTTCACCACATGCTCGACCGGAACCTGTCCCGTGATCCGTTCGTAGAGCAGCGGCATGGGAACAATCGATACCCCCATCTCGTAGGCATCCATCACCCCTTGAAAGGTGACATCGCTCATGCGGTGCGTCGCGGTCACGATGAGTTCGCTGATATGCTCGCGTTGAATCTGGCTGCGAATATCCCTGCCCGTCCCTAACACAGGCACGTCGCACAGCTCCTTCAGAACATCGTCCGGTTCAGCGATGATGCCCCGCACATCGTACACGTTGTGGGCATGGCGACCAATCGCTCCGATGATCGTCATCGCCGCCCAATCCGTCCCAACCACCAACACCCTCCGCCGCGCCCCGATCCAGTTGGAAAAAAGGGGGATCGCCAGCCGAAACAGTCCGATCAGCACGAACGAAGCCACAGCATAGTACAGGATGAAAAGGCGAGGCAGCGCCAACCGGCTCGCCAGAAAGAACACTACCAGATACAGCACCACCAGTTGAATCGTGATCAACAGGAGGCGCTGCACCGTCGCGCTGCGGCTCAGCGCGATCCGCAGATCGTAGAAGTCGTTCGCGGCCGCCAGCAGCAGCCATGCCCCCAGCAGAATGACGAACCAATGGCTGCGCGGCCAGATGAACGCCCAATCGAACGGCTCAGCGGCCGCGAACGCCCAGATTCGCAGCGCGATCAACACTGCCCCAGCCACCGCCAGGACATCCCCTGCGACGAGCAGGATACGCCGCTCCGAGAGCCGTGGCTGCCACTTCCGATCCGGCGAAGGGGAAAACAACATGTTGGTCGCTCTACTTCTCGCTCATGGTTACAGGATTGCGCGACCGGAGCAGTACCAGGGCGACCAGAATCCCGCTGATACTGATGAGCAGTCCCGGCCAGAACCATCCGGGAGCATACCTCATCATGATCTGGTGACTGCCCGCAGAAAGCTGAATTGCCCGGAACGCCAGGTTCGCCCGCAGAATAGGAGTTTCCTGCCCATCCACTTCTGCCGACCAACCTGGATAGAACGTATCTGCCACCACCAGGTAGCCAGGAGTATTGGTTTCCAGTG
>JAEUQZ010001050.1 GCA_016788965.1 Anaerolineae bacterium
TGTGAAAGCACTTCAGGAAGCAAGATAACCGAACTGAATGCCATTACTGTGCCGAGATCCAAGCTTTGGACGATAGCGTCCATACGTGCGATATAGTTTGGACTCTCTTCAACATAGTAGATCAACGGGGCCGCATCAATATACAACCGACGCGCAGATTGGAGGGCATCACTGACTTTCATGCGCCCCGATCCCACTCATCGCGCTGTTGTTCAATGTAGGTCTGGGCATCGATGCCTTGCCAGATTTCTTTGCCGAGGCCGCGGAGTTCCCGTAGACGATGGTTCTTTGGCGAAGGCGAAACCGGCTCTGCAAGAAGGTCAATCAGTCCCTTCATAAGCTGCTTGCGTTCCTCGATGGATAGACTGCGGGCTTCGTCCAGTATTTCCGCTATGGTCATGACATGCACCTCACTTATTGCCACTGCCTCATTATAGGGTCTGTCGATGACATTTCTCCAGTTGAGGCAACCTCACCGTGATCAACACAGGGCAGAAATACAAAACGGCGGAGGTGATCCG
>JAEUQZ010001051.1 GCA_016788965.1 Anaerolineae bacterium
TGGTCGGTCGGCTGGCAGCCAACGCCCGCTATCGCGAACGCACCAGCCAGCAGTTCGAAGAAGCCGATCGGCTCAAGACGGCGCTGCTGCGCTCTGTTTCGCACGATCTGCGCACGCCCATCACCATCATCAAGACCTCGGCGGCAAATCTCCAGCGCCTCGGCGACGGGTTGAGCGCCGACGAGCGGAGAGAACTGTCGCAAGCCATCGAGGGCGAAGCCGACCAGCTCGACCGGCTGATCGGCGATCTGCTCGATCTGTCGCGACTGGAAGCCGGCGCGCTGACGCTCAACTGTCAGGACAACTCGCTGGAAGAAGTTGCCGGAGATGTGGCGGCGCGCGCCTATGAGCGCAGCAAGCAGGAACGGATCGCCCTGTCCTTCGCGGATTCGCTTCCACTTGTTGCCTTCGATTACGGGCTGATCCGGCAGGCGTTGACCAATCTGGTGGAAAATTCCCTCCGCTATGATCCCTCCGCACGCAAAGTCGAGCTGCGCGGTGAAATTGCCGGCGAAACGGCG
>JAEUQZ010001052.1 GCA_016788965.1 Anaerolineae bacterium
CGCCAGACCACTACCCTACCGCCGTATGCGGCGCGGATCGAGGACGCATGCTCCACACTCCGCGCGGCGTCCACCACCGACGTCTCCAGCTCCCGCGGGTAGCCGTTGATCGTGTACTGGAAGACAAACGGGAAGCCGCGCTCGCGGATCTCAGGCAGGAAGCGCAGGAAGGGTCCGGCGTTCTTCGTCCAGAAAACGAAGCCGTCCACGTCCTTCCGGCGCAGCGAAACGGTGTGCAGCGCCCGGCTGTACGGATTCACCGTGCGGCAGTAGCCAGCCCGCAGACGGTTCACGAACCACTCGCCGTAGAAGGTGGGAATGTCGGTCCGGTAGCTGGCGGAAACGATCACCTACTTCAGGTTTAACAGACGCTTGACGTTTGGATCTCCAAGATCCTGATTCGAAACCACAATCGCGTTCAAGTCCAGCCGCTTCGGCGGGGTCTCGCCGCGCAGCTTCATCACCAGCGTGTGAACGGCCTCGTAGCCCATCCGCTGCGGATCCTGCACCACCATCGCGCT
>JAEUQZ010001053.1 GCA_016788965.1 Anaerolineae bacterium
CCGCCGCGCTCCCGCATCAGCCGGAACGCCCGCCGCGCGCACAGCGCCGCGCCGCGCAGGTTGACCGCCATCAGCCGGTCCCAGTCCGCCATCGCCATTTCGGCAAACGCGCCGCTCAGCAGAATCGCGGCGTTGTTGACCAGAATGTCCAGCCGCCCGAATTCGGCGGCGATCCGGTCGAAAGCGGTGTCCACCGCCGCATCGTCGGCGACATCCAGCACCAGCGACGAGGCGCCGAGACCGGCGGCGTGCAACCGGGCGACCGTGGCGGTCAGTTCGGATTCGGTGCGGCTGGCGACGATGACGTGAGCGCCCTTGCGCGCCAGCGCCTCGGCGGTGGCTGCGCCGATGCCTCGGCCGCCGCCGGTGATCAGGGCGATTTGATGTTGCAGGGACAGGGGAGGGGAAGCGGGGTTCATGGTGATGGCGTCGCCGTGATGGATTGATCTTGCAGGATAGCCAAAAGCGCGCCCGCCGCGTTCGACAGCGTGTGGCCGGTGTGCCGCACCACGCCCAAAGTC
>JAEUQZ010001054.1 GCA_016788965.1 Anaerolineae bacterium
ATCTCCTATGCGAAGAGGGAAAACACCCCATCATTCCTGCGCCATTCAAAGGGAATATGGATGTAGATGCCCTGAAACAGTTCATCGCTGAAAAAGGGGCTGGTAATATCCCCCTGTGCATATTGACCATTACGAATAATTCAGGTGGGGGACAACCGGTAAGTATGAAGAATATCCGGGACGTAAAACAGGTTTGCCGCGAAAATAATATACCCTTGTTCATTGACGCCTGCCGGTTTGCCGAGAACAGTTATTTTATCAAGCTACGTGAAGAAGGTTACGCCAACAAGTCTGTCAAGGAGATCGCCAATGAAATATTCTCTTATGCCGATGGCTGCACCATGAGCGCCAAGAAGGATGCCTTTGCCAATATTGGCGGCTTCCTGGCCATGAATGACAAAGAGCTTGCCACCAAATGCCGTAACCTCCTCATCATTACAGAAGGTTTTCCTACTTACGGCGGTTTGGCAGGGCGTGATCTCGAAGCCATTGCCATCGGGTTAAATGAAGTAATGGATGA
>JAEUQZ010001055.1 GCA_016788965.1 Anaerolineae bacterium
GGGACAGCACCCGCCCCGTCGAGGTCATCCCCGACTCCAATTACCTCGCTCCGCTGGCGCTCGTCCGTCAGTTAGGCGCGTTTGACGAATCCCTCAAGCTCTACTTCACCGAGGATGACATCTGCCGCCGCACACTGGATGCCGGTTATGAAATTCACTTTATCGCCGAAGCCGTGCTCACCCACGAAGAACACGCCAGCACCAGTCAGGTACAGCGCCTCGCCTCACAGGTCTATTTTCAGGATTTGGTGCAGTTTTCGCGCAAGTACTATGGGGCAGGGCGTACATGGCTTCTGCGCGCGCTCATGTGGCCGACCCGTCAAGCGATGGATCTCGCCCAGCGCCTGCGTGGGGAACGCAAGTCATTCTGAGTCGCGCCGCCGGATGAGCCGTTTGAGCCGTTCCCGCACTGCCCGCGCCCGCACCGCCCACGGCTGCATCGCCAATCCAACCGCGTAAGTCATCGCCTCTGCGCCGAACGCCTCTTTGAACTGCCGCACACCCTCCAGCGGTCGCCCAT
>JAEUQZ010001056.1 GCA_016788965.1 Anaerolineae bacterium
GCCGTGGAGGTTGACACGGGACATGGGCGCGCCGATTTCACGCGACCACATGCCGATGACACTGGCGAAGGCTTCGTTGACCTCGAAGAGATCGATTTGATCGCGGGTGAGGCCGGCGCGGGACAAGACTTTGCGGGTGGCTTCGATGGGGCCGGTGAGCATGAGGTGGGGGTCGCTGCCGACGGTGACCATGGACAGCAGGCGGGCGCGGGGTTTTAGACCGAGCGATTCGGCTTTCTGGCGGCTGGTGAGGACGAGGGCGGCTGCGCCGTCGGTGATCTGGCTGCTGTTGCCGGCGGTGGTGACGCCATCCGCGCCGAAGGCAGGCTGAAGGGCGGCCATTTTTTCCAGCGAGGCGTTGGGGCGGACGCCTTGATCGCGGTTGACGATGAAGGGGCGGCCTTCGTCATCCACACCTTGCAGGGGGAGGATTTCCGCGTCCAGCCAGCCGTTGGACTGGGCCTGCGCGGCTTTGAGGTGACTGTCGTAGCCGATTTGATCGACTTCGGCGCGGGAGATA
>JAEUQZ010001057.1 GCA_016788965.1 Anaerolineae bacterium
TTCTGCCGGGCAACGCTATTGCAAGATCAGGGCACGATCAACCGTTCCGCGTCCCGGGCGCGGCTTTCGGGCGGCTCCTGCCGCCCGTTTTGCCGGGTCGGAGCAGGGCCTGACCGGCTATTCTTCGTCCGTGGCCGGACGCTGTGGCGCCGGGCGCCGAACGTGCAGTAGCTGCGGCACTTCCATCTCCCCACCAGGAATTGACATGAGCAGAGGCGTTACCGTCTGGTTCACCGGACTTTCAGGATCGGGCAAGACGACCGTTGCCCGCCGAGTTGTTGCAGGAGCGCCATATCCTGTCGGAGCGCCTCGACGGCGACGTGGTGCGACAGACGCTGTGCCGCGACCTGGGCTTTTCCAAGGAGGATCGGGACAAGAACATCGAGCGCGTGACCTTCGTCTCGCAGGTGCTCACGCGCAACGGCGTGGTGGTGCTCTCGTGCTTCATCTCGCCGTACGCGCGCATGCGTGACAACGCGCGCGCCGAGATTGGCGACTTTCTCGAGGTCTACGTGCGCAC
>JAEUQZ010001058.1:0-278 GCA_016788965.1 Anaerolineae bacterium
CGTAGCGCAGTGCCGTCTCGATCCCCGTCGCCGCCACTTCGTCAGCCGTCCGCGAAATTACGTTGATCGTCCGCGACGTAATCTCGGTCTGCGCCGCGAATGCCTTAGCATCGTTCAAATCATCCGTCGACAGCGTATCGCTGATCGTCACCCCCAACGACCCCTCAATCAAGCCGTTGTAGGCCGTTCCCGTCGTGTTCAGCACCTGCCCGATGTCCACGCTTCCGCGCGTGAACAATTCCGTCAGCAAAATAAATAACATGCTGAAGATCAGCGCC
>JAEUQZ010001058.1:288-519 GCA_016788965.1 Anaerolineae bacterium
CCACCGCGAACAGCGGCACCAGCTTCGGCGAAATCTGCGCCCATCGTCGCGCGAGGGGAGTCAGTCTTTCCGGTCCGCGCAGCGTTGACTCAGCCATGAGTGACCACCTTTTCTGTCTTGTCGCGCTTAATGCCCGCCATCAACAAACCGATTGACTCGCGTGTCGCGTCCTGAATATCCACCGTGTCGATGATCTTCCCGGCGTACATCACCGCAATCCGGTCGGAAAGC
>JAEUQZ010001059.1 GCA_016788965.1 Anaerolineae bacterium
CGGGGGTTCGCCGTTGCTGCGCAAGCCGGCGCCCCCGATCGCGCTCCAGGACCTCTCAGGGCAGACCGTCTCGCTCGCCGACTACGCGGGCCGCCCCGTCGTCGTCAACTTCTGGGCCAGCTGGTGCGTCCCCTGCCGCGATGAGTTCCCGGTCTTCGTCGCCGCGCGCGAGGAGCACGCGGACGTGGGCATGGAGATCCTGGGCGTGGTCTACAAGGACAACGCTGAGAACGCCCAGCGCTTCGCGGACGACCAGGGCGCCGAGTGGCCGCTGCTCCAGGACCCGGGCGAGAAGGTCTACTCCGCCTACACGGGCTTCGGTGGCGTGCCGATGACCGTGTTCATCGACCCCGCAGGCATCGTGCAGGGCGTCAGCTACGGTCCCCTCTCGGAAGAGGGCTTCCGAGACCAGATGGAGCTCATCCTGCCCGCAGCCTCGCCGGCGGCGGAGGGCGCGGTCGAGGCGGCGTCACCCGCGGCCTGAGAGGCGAACCCGGCTCAACCGGCGTTCGACACCCC
>JAEUQZ010000105.1:0-2129 GCA_016788965.1 Anaerolineae bacterium
GCTCTGCTCACCCGGCGGTTGTACGCTGCTCCATAAGGTCGTGGGCGGGCGGACATGCGGGCGAAGACGCTAAGGTCGGATTGGCGGTAAATTGAGCCAGTGCCGTGCGTTCAACCGCAACGGTGGCTACCACGCTCCCGACCCCACCCAACAAAAAACGGGATGCGCCTGCGCCCATCCCGTTCCCAATATACAACCGCTTCTCAATCCACCGAAGGTTTGATCCTTGCTTCTGCGTCAGGCATACGCCCTGATGCCCATTTCAATAATGTCCCAGAATTTGGCAACGTCGATGTCAACCGCAACGAAGCTGTTGGGTGGCCTCTTGAATATGTTGAAGAGATCGCAGTTCGTGCGACCATAACTCTGCTCGCTGCGAATGTCGATCTGGGTGAAACACGATTTCGTCGTCAGCACCGTCGGGTCGAGCAGGTAGGCGATGGTCACGGGATCGTGCAGCGGGCCGCCATCCCAGCCAAAAACCTGTTTTTGGGTCTTGTTGAAGAACATCATCAGATCGACAAACAACTTCGCCGCGCGGGTCTGGTTCTTGCCCATACGTTCCACGATGGACGGCAGGCACAACACCTTGCGCGTGACATCCAGTCCCACCATCGTGATGCTGCGCCCGGAGGTGAACACCACATGGGCGGCGTCCGCATCGGCCAGCACGTTGAATTCGGCGGCGGGGGTCATATTCCCTAATTGATAACAGCCCCCCATCAACACGATTTCATGTATCTTGGGCAGGATATCCGGGCAGAGCCGCATCGCCATCGCCAGATTGGTCATCGGCCCGGTGGTGACGACCGTCACATCGCCGTCGGAAGCGAGCAGCGTGTCGATGATATAGTTCACCGCGTGCTGCGATTCGGGGTCCCTGCTTAGCGCCTCGAACTGCGGCCCATCCAGGCCAGACTCGCCGTGAATCTCCGGCGCGATGACCTGCTTATCGCGGATCATGGGCTGGCCGCAGCCTTTGTAAACGGGCACATCCAGATCAAGGAACTGGCACACATTCAGCGTGTTGACCAGCGTCTTGTCCAGGGTTTGATTGCCAGCCACGACCGTAATCCCAAGCAAATCAATCGCCGGGTTTTTGGCCGCCAGCATGATCGCAATGGCATCGTCATGCCCCGGATCGCAGTCCAGAATGATCTTTCTCGGTTCCATGCTTCTCCACCGCTGTTGATCTGAATTCACATCTTCAGCGTCTCATGTGAGCATTAGCGCCGGCATTAGATCAGCAGCCGCATCGGGTTCTCCAGCATGGCCTTGAGCGCCTGGAGGAACTGCGCGCCCTCCGCCCCATCGCTGACGCGGTGATCGACGCTGATCGTCACCTTCATGCGCGTGCCCACCCCCAGGCTGCCATCCGCCTTGACCACGGGCACTTTCGTCGCCGTGCCGACGGCCAGGATAGCCGCTTCCGGCGGGTTGATGATCGCCAGGAAGTGTTCAACATTGTACGGGCCGAGGTTGCTGACGGTGAAGGTCGCCCCGGTGATGTCGTCTGGCTTGATCTTGCCGTCGCGGGCGCGGGCGAACATCTCTTTGTTCTGCTGCGCCAGCGTACCCAGCGCCACCTTGTCGGCATCCTTCGCCACCACGTTGAGCAGGCCGCCGTTGGGCAGCGCCACCGCGATGCCGATGTGGATGCGCTTGTGACGGGCGAGCTTATCGCCGTAGAAATGCGAGTTCAGGTTGGGATACTGCCGCAGCGTCAGGGCGGCGGCTTTGACGATCAGGTCGTTGACGCTGATCTTCTGCTCGTCGCTCAGCCCGGTGTTGAGCTGCTGCCGCAATGCCAGCAGCGGCTCGACATCGATCTCGGTGGTGACATAAAAGTGCGGCTGCCACTGCTTGCTTTCGACCGTCACCTGGGCGATGCGCTTCCGCATCGTGTTCAGTTCGATCACCTCGATGTCCGCGCCTTCCGGCATCTTCCGCGCCGCCGGTGCGACCGGGCCAGATGTCGGAGCCGCTGCGGGAGCGGGCGTAGGCATGACGGGAGCGGCTGGACTGATTGGAACCGCGCCGGGGGTCAGCCCTTCGACATCCTCTTTGACGATGCGCCCGCCGGGGCCGCTGCCTGCCACCTGTCGCAGATCGATGCCGCGTTCTTCGGC
>JAEUQZ010000105.1:2229-13119 GCA_016788965.1 Anaerolineae bacterium
TCCTCATCGTCGGGAACCATGCCCGGCTTGGAATACAGCGAGATGAATTCGGTCAGCAGCACCGGGTTGTCATCGCGGATAGCCGCCTTGAGCATCCCTTTGGCGTCGCGGGGAGTCGCCGGGCTGCCGACGTACAGGCCGGGGAAATGCGCGAAGATCGGTTCCGGCGTGTGCGAATGCGTGGCCGTGGCCTGGTCGCCCCAGCCCGTCGCCGCGCGGATCACCAGCGGCACTTTGAACTGCCCGTTGAACATGTAGTGAATCTTGGCGGCGTGGTTGATGATCGCGTCAATCGCCAGGAAAGCGAAGTTGATCGTCATCATCTCGGCCACCGGCCGCAGCCCGGCCATCGCCGCGCCGACCGCCGCCCCCGCGATTGCCATCTCGGTGATCGGTGTGTCCTTCACCCGCTTCGGCCCGAACTCATCCAGCAGGCCGCGCGTCACGCGGTGCGTCCCCTGCCAGACGCCGACTTCTTCGCCCATCACAAAAACCCGCTCATCGCGGAGCATTTCTTCTCGGAGTGCCATACGCAGGGCTTCGCGCATGGGGAGCATCTTTTCCGGCATGGTTCCTTCCGTCTCCAGTCGTCCGCGTCCGCTCGTTGAGGGACGCGCGTGTGTCATGGGCTGTGGGCTGTTACTTCACGTACACGTGGTTGATCAAATCGTCATAGGTGGGATCGGGGCTGTTGAGCGCGAACGCCACCGACTCTTCGACCGCTGCCGCGCAGCGCTGCTCGATGGCGGCCAGTTCCTTCTCGATGCCTTTGTACTTGGTGGTCAGCGTCCGCCGGAGTATCTGGATCGGGTCGCGGTTCTCGACCCATTCCTTCAATTCGGCGGCCAACCGCTGGTTGTAACTGCGGTCGCTGACGCCGTGGCCTTTGTAGCGGTAGGTCAGCGCCTCGACCAGCACCGGGCCGGTCTTGCGGGCATACTCGACGGCCTGGCTGACCGTCTCGTAGACGGCGACCACATCCTGCCCATCCACGCGCCCGGCATCCTTCATCCCGTAGCCGATGGCGCGTTTGTGCAGCTCCACCTGACCGCTGGCGTCTTCGATGCGCGTGCCCATGCCCACGAAGTTGTTCTCGATGATCCACACCACCGGCAGATCCCAGATGGCGCTCATGTTCAGCGATTCGTGGAAGTAGCCGTTGTTGCTGGCCCCGTCGCCGATGAAGCTGATGACCACGTTATCGGTCTCGTTGTAGCGCTGCGCCAGCGCGATTCCGGTCGCCAGCGGCAGATGCCCGCCGACGATGGCGTAGCCGCCCCAGAAGTTGTGGTCGCGGGAAGCCAGGTGCATCGAGCCGCCTTTGCCGCCGCTCGTCCCGGTCGTCTTGCCCATCATCTCGGCCATGACCGGGTTGGGATGCACCCCCCGCGCCAGCGCGATGCCGTGGTCGCGGTAGGCCGTGATCAGGTGGTCATCTGGCCCCAATGTGGCGACCGCCCCGACCCCGACGGCCTCATGGCCGCTGTAGAGGTGCAGGTACACGCCCGTGATCTTCTTCTCTTTATAGAGTTCGTCGCAGCGGGTCTCGAATAGACGGATCAGCACCATCTGCCGGAACCATTCCAGCAGGGTTTCTTTCTTGTAGGTCGCCATCGCTTTCCTCGTCGGGACATCCCCACGCAGGCCGGACAGACCTGCGGGCGGCAGAACGCGCCCATTGTAGACGATAACTCCGCCGCCGTCGAACCCAAAAATGCCCGCCCCATCGCTGCTCTGGCACTCGGATGTTTCTATGCAGTCGCCGTCTTTTGGCGGTTCAGTCGGCTTACTCCGGCGGGGTCTCCAGGTGCTTGACGGCCAGCGTCTGCGCCCGCCACAGCGCCACCCCCGTCCACAGCGCGTAGATGCCCAACGCGGCCAACGCGCTGGCAAGCAGCCAGCCGAGTTCGATTACTATCTGTGAGGATTCTTCCGCGAATGAATGGCGCACAAAGATCAGGCTGGTACTCTCTGTCGCTCCATTGTCGAGCAAGTTGAAGCTGATGTTGAACATCATTCCAAAGAACCGACCTGAAAAGAACGAACTAACCTCAACCCGATTGATGGCAAAGTAGATGATAATTGCAGGAATCAACAGCAGCGCTAGTCGGTTGATGATAGCGCGAACCATCGCCAATGCTGGACGAGACGTCACTGCCGAGGCCCAGATGCCGCAGGCGGCTGTGAAGGCCAGGTTCGCTAGCGTCATCGACGTAATGAACAAGACAAAGAAGAAGAAGTTCAGGAGAGGGGGGAAAATCGCCGGACTCTGCGGGAAAGGGCCGAAACTGAAAGACCAGAAGTCTAGCGTAAACCAGACCATCGCCCCGATCCTTAGCGCCGACAGTGCTAGATAAGCCGGAAGCTGCCGCCGGATTACCGCTGCCCACTTACCCCGCACGATCTGGCGGGCGTCCATCGAGGTGAGTACCAGCATGTCCCAGGTCTGTGCCTGTTTCTCACGGGCGATGCTATTGGCTGCCAGACTGAGGGTACTCAGCATCAGCCCGAAGTGAACCAGCAGCGTGAAGATCACAAAGGGGATCACCATCAGGCGGATGTCCGGCTGTCTGAATCGGTCGGTCAGTTCGATCTGGAGTATGGCAGCAAGCAGCGCCGCTGTGAACAGCCCGACGGCCATGCCCAGCCCCACAGTCAAGGCGAGGCGGCGGATGCCGCGCCGCCAGCCCGGTTCACGCGCTTGCCCCTGCAGCAGATGCGCCAGTTCCGCCCGCATTACCGGGTTGTCCGGCAGCCATGCCGCGTATCGATTCATCAAGCTCATCAGGTGTTACTCCGGCGGGGTCGCCAAGTGCTTGACGGCCAGCGTCTGCGCCCGCCGCAGCGCCACCACCGTCCACAGCGCGTAGATGCCCAACGCCGCCAACGTACTCGCCAGCACCAGCCCCAGGTTTAGCGGTGACGGCGGCGAGCCTTCCCAGCCATAGCGCACGGCCACCAGATTCGCGCCTGCGGTCGCCCCGTTATCGACCAGGGTCAGCCCAGCCCCCAACAGCAGATCATAGAGCGGCCCGATGCGGGCATCATACGTCAGGAAGCGGCCGAAGAAGAACAGCACCACGAATGAGGGAACCAGCAGCAGCACGATCCGCGTGCCGATAGCCCGCGCCTGGGCCATCGCCGGCCGCTGCGTCACCGCCGAAGCCCATACCCCGCAGGCCGCCGTGAAGACCAGGTTCGCCAGCGTCATCAGCGTGACCACCCCGGCCAGCAGCGCGTAACTCAGCGGATGCGGCAGATACGTCAGGCGATCCCCGCCATAGCCGACCGTGAAGCTGAACAGGCTGTTGGTCACGACCGAGTACAGCACAATCGCCCCGATCCGCATGACCGCCAGCACCAGATAAGCCGGAAGCTGCCGCCGGACGGTGGCCGCCCACTTGCCGCGCACGATCTGGCGGGCATCGATCCCGGTCAGCACCAGCATATCCCAGGTCTGCCCCTGCTTCTCGCGGGCGATGCTGTTGGCTCCGAGGCTGAGCGTGTTGATCATGACGCCGAAGTGATGCGTGGTCACGAAGATGGCGAACAGCGTCAGCCAGCCGCTCGCGTCGTTGACCGCATCGCCGATGTCGATGCCCAGCAGCGAACCCAGCAGCCCCGCGCCGATCATCCCAATCGACATGCCGATCAGCACCGTCTTCACCAGCCGCGCCAGACCACGCCGCCAGCGCCGTGCCCGCCGTTCCGTGCTGCGCTCCTGATAGCTGCGTTCGGCCCGCATCACCGGATTATCCGGGAACCAGGCCGCATATCGCTCGGCAATCGTCATCCACTGCTCCTCGCTCTGTGTCCGCCCTGAAAATCCCTACTCTCTGATTTCCTTTGCGTTCTTTGCGGTTCTGCTTTTTGTCCACACTCTCCGCATGATCTTGGCGTCCTTTGCGTCTTGGCGGTTAAAGTCTTTTGTCTCCCTCTGATTTTCTCTGTGTCCTCTGTGTCTCTGTGGTGGAATCGCATTGGACTGCCCCGCCAATCGCCGGGGGTTTTCTTTTAGGGTATCATGAAGTCGCAAGTTGCACGGGAAAGGAAAACCGATGTTTCAGACACTCCCGCCCACCGTTCAGGAATTTTCCGCCTGGAACTGGTCGCAGATCGAACCCTACTACCGCGATCTCCAGGATCGCCCGCTGACCGAAGCCAGCATCGCCCAATGGCTGGCCGACTGGACGCGCCTCCAGCAGCTTCTCGACGAAACCTTCACCCGCCTGCGGATCGCCACCACGGTCAATACCGAAGACAAAGCCGCCGCCGAACGCCTCCAGGCCATGATGGTCAACATCGCCGAACCCTCCCAGATCGCGGAGCAGCGGCTCAAAGAGAAGCTGCTGGCGAGCGGCCTGTCACCCGCTGGCATGGAGATTCCGCTCAAGAATCTGCGAACCGAGGCTGAACTCTTCACCGAGGCCAATGTGCCGCTCTTCACCCAGGAGGTCGAACTCGGCCTGCGCTACGACCGCATCAGCGGCGCTCAGACCGTGGTCTGGGAAGGCGAGGAGCGCACCCTCATCCAGATGAAGCCCCTCCTGCAGAGTGATGACCGCGCCCTGCGTGAAACCGTCTGGCGCAGGATTGCCGAGCGTCGGCTGCAAGACCGCGCCGCCCTCAACGACCTCTGGACAGAATTCCTGCCGCTGCGCTCCAGGATGGCCGCCAACGCCGGCTTCCGCGGCTACCGCGACCTGCGCTGGCAGCAGTTCAAGCGCTTCGATTACACCCCCGCCGACTGTGAAACCTTCCACGCCGCCATCGAGCAGGTGGTTGTCCCGGCGGCGACCCGCGTCTACGAACGCCAGCGGGCGCTGCTCGGCGTCGAGTCGCTCCGTCCCTGGGACCTCGACCGCGACGATGTTTACCATCCCACCCGTCCGCCGCTCTATCCCTTCCAGAACGTCGAGGAGTTGGAGCGCAAGGCCGAGGCCATCTTCCACAAGGTCGATCCTGAACTCGGCGACTACTTCAGCATCATGCGCCGCGAGAAGCTGCTCGACCTGGACAACCGCAAAGGCAAAGCCCCCGGCGGCTATCAGTCCTCGCTGGTTCACGCCAAGCGCCCCTTCATCTTCATGAATGCCGTCGGCGTCCACGATGACGTGCAGACTCTCCTCCACGAAGGCGGTCATGCCTTCCACTGGTTCGAAGCCTCGCGCCTGCCCTATGCCATGCAGTGGGACTACGGCTCAGAGATCGCCGAGGTCGCCTCCATGTCGATGGAACTGCTGGCCGCGCCCTATCTCTCTGAAGCCGACGGCGGCTATTACTCTGCCCAGGATGCCGCCCATGCCCGCATCCATCACCTGGAACGCGCCATCCTCTTCTGGCCGTATATGGCCGTCGTCGATGCCTTCCAGCACTGGGTCTATACCCACATCGATCAGGCCGCTGACCCGGCCAACTGCGACGCCAAATGGGGCGAACTCTGGTCGCGCTTCATCCCCGGCGTGGATTGGCACGGCCTGGAAGATGCCCGCGTCACAGGCTGGCAGCGCAAGCTCCACATCTACAAGTACCCCTTCTACTACGTCGATTACGGCCTGGCCCAGATGGGCGCGGTGCAGGTCTGGCGCAACGCCCTGAAGGATCAGGCTGGGGCCGTCCGCCGCTACCGCGAAGCCCTCGCCCTCGGCGGGACTCGTCCGCTGCCGGAACTCTTCGCTGCGGCTGGGGCTAAGTTCGCCTTCGATGCCGCCACGCTCGGCGAACTGGTCGCCCTCATGGAACAGACCATCGCTGATCTGGGGGCGCAGGTGCATTGATGTTCGACCGACTGCCGCAGACCGCGCTCGATCTGCTCGACTGGCCCTGGTCGAAGATCGAGCCGTATTTCAACGACCTGGAAGCCCGCCCGCTCACTGCCGAGACGGTCGAGCAGTGGCTGCTGGATTGGTCGCGCCTGGAAGACCTGATCGAAGAGGGCAGCCGCCGCCTGTATATCGCCACCACCCGCGATACCAGCGACCGGGCGCTGAGCGTCCGTTATCACGACTACCTGAGCGAGATCAACGAACCCGCCCGCCATGCCGAACAGCGCCTCCGCGAGAAGCTGCTCGCCAGCGGCCTGGAAGTGGTCGGGTTTGAAATCCCCCTGCGGAACATGCGCTCGGATGCCGCCCTCTTCCACGAGGCCAATGTCCCGCTGCTGACCGAAGAGCGCAAGCTCATCAACCGCTATGAACACATCGTCAGCACCCAGACCATCCACTGGGAAGGTGAAGAACGCACCCCCTACCAGATGCGCCGCGTCTACCTCGACCCGGATCGTGCCCGGCGGGAACGCGCCTGGCGGCAGGTTGTCGAGCGCCAACTGCTGGATCGGGAACGCATCAACGCGCTCTGGTCGGAGTTCCTCCGGCTGCGGACGCGGCTGGCCCATCAGGCTGGCTATCCCGACTTCCGCGCCTACCAGTGGGATGTCATGCGCCGCTTCGATTACACCCCCGCCGACTGCGAGACCTTCCACGCCGCCATCGAAGCCGTCGCCGTCCCCGCCGCCGCCCGTATCTACGCCCGCCGCCGCCAGCGCATGGGACTGGCGACGCTCCGCCCCTGGGACCTCGATGTCGATCCGCTGGGGCGCGAGCCGCTCCATCCCTTCCACGATGTCGCTGACCTCATCGCCCGCTGCGAAACCATCTTCGGCCATGTCGATCCGCGCTTTGCCGAAGATTTCGCCGTGCTGCGCCGCGAGGGGATGCTCGATCTCGATAACCGCAAGCACAAAGCGGGCGGCGGCTATCAGGAAGAACTCCCCGCCGCCCGGTTGCCGTTCATCTTCATGAACGCCGTCGGCATCCATGACGATGTGCAGACGCTTTTGCACGAAGGCGGCCACGCCTTCCACAGCTTCGAGATGGCCTCGCTGCCCTACAGCCACCAGCGCGATCTGGGCATGGAGATCGCCGAGGTCGCCTCGATGTCGATGGAACTGCTGGCCGCGCCCTATCTCACCGAAGACTACGGCGGCTTCTATACTTCTGCCCAGGCACGCCGTGCCCGCACCGCCCACCTGGAGGAGATGATCCTGTTCTGGCCGTACATGGCCGTCGTCGATGCTTTCCAGCACTGGGCCTATACCCACGTCGAGGAAGCCGTCCAGCCGGGAGCCAGCGAAGCCACATGGAGCCAGCTTTACCGCCGCTTCCTGCCCGACGAGGACTTCACCAGCCTGGAAGATGCCCTGGCGATCCGCTGGCATCGCCTCCCGCACCCGTTCGACTCGCCCTTCTACTATGTCGAGTATGGACTGGCGCAGATGGGCGCGGTGCAAATCTGGCGCAACTCGATGGACGATGCCCCTGCCGACATCCAGCACTACCGCCACATGCTCGCATTGGGCGGCACGCGCACCCTGCCCGAACTTTACGCGGCGGGTGGGGCACGCTTTGCCTTCGATGCCCAGACACTGCAAACCTGCGTCTCCGTCATCGAAGCCGAACTCTCCCGCCTCGAATCGGCGGAGTGAGGCCGTCTCACCCCTTCAGCGGGAGGACGAGGTCTTTGGGGAAATTGGTGATCGAGACCAGTTGTCCCGCATCATCGATGATGAAGGAGTCCTCGATCCGCACGCCGAGGCCCTGTTCCGGGTAATACAGGCCCGGTTCGATGGTGATGAAGTTGCCCTGCTGGAAGGTGTCCTTCTTCATCAGGTGGTGGATCGACGGGCGCTCGTGAATGTTCAGGCCGACGCCGTGGCCGAGGCTGTGGACGTAGCCGACGGTCGTGCCGGGCGTGCTGCGTTGAGTCGGATGGCCGTGGGACTCGAAGTAGGTCTGGACGGCTTCCTGCATGGTGTGGGTGGGCTGGCCGGGCTCGTCGTAAGTCTCCAGCGCGATCTGGAAGGCGGCCATGACCTGATCGTAGACGGCGCGGACGGCATCCGGGGCGTGACCGATGCACCAGGTGCGGGTGCAGTCGTGATGGTAGCCACCGCCCAACTGACGCGGGAACAGGTCGAAGACAATCGGCTGGCCGAGCTGGAGCGCCTGCGAGTCCTCGCCGCGGCTGTGGGGGAAGCCAGCATCGCGCCCCTGAGCGAAGATCATGTGGGTGTCTTCCAGTTCGCGGTCGAGGAGTTCGCGGCGGACGAAGCGTTTGACCTCGCCGATGGTCAGCGGCGAGCCATCCGGTTTGACGACGGTCGTGCCGTCGGCGCGGTGGCTGCCGATGAAATCCCAGGTTGCCTGCAGCACGGCGCTGGTTTTGGCGGCGACTTCGCGGATGGTCTGGAGTTCGTCCGGGTCTTTGGTGACGTAGGCTTCATCGAAGAGGGTCAGGCCGCTCTCGCCGACGATGGGATGGCCGGGATAGGCGGCATTGAGTTCCTGCACGCGCTCGATCCACACATGCAGATCGCCGACACCGTACAGCCCGATCCGCCCCGGCGGGATAGCGAACTCCTTCAGGATGCGCTCCCAGAACAGTACAAACCCTTTGCGGGAGTCGCCCTCGGTGCGCTTGAGGATCTGCGACCAGTCGAGGTCGTCGTAGGTCAGGACGCGCAGGCCAGAACGGGCGGCTTCTTCCACTTCCATGCTGCTGACGATCAGCACGGGGGCGCTGCCCCTCACCTTCACGACCATGCCGCCGTGAATATCGACGCCGTTGGAGAGATAGGCGCGGAGCGTATTGGGATGCTCGCCGCCGGTGACGATCAAAGCTCGCAGGTCGCGGTCGGTCATGAGGCGGTCGATGTCAGCACGCATGAGGGGTCTCCGGTAGGGATTGGGGATGGCACTGGGCGAAGTATACCATGTGGTCGAACCAGGACATGAGACCAGGCTGTCTTCGGGAAGATTGGTGGCGCGGTGGAGTTGCCCAAATGCCGGCTTGGAGTTATCGTCATACGGCTCCAACGATCATCGGCCTGGCACAAGTTTGGGAGGCGTTTGAGGATGGCATCCACGCCCGTCCGTCTCCGCACGCGCGAGAAAAGCAAAGGGTTCCTGCTGGCGCTCCCAGCCATTTTCTGGCTGGGGGTTTTCTTTCTGCTGCCTGTGGTCATCGTGCTGTTCGTCAGCTTCCTGACGCGCGGACGCGGCGGCGCGGGCGTCATGCCGCTCACGCTGGCGAATTATGAGCGCGTGTTCAACGTCTTCAGCGGCGTCCTGACCGACTCGGTCTGGATCGCCTTTCTGACCACGGTCATCTGTCTGGTGGTCGGTTATCCGCTGGCCTTCTTCATCAGCACGCGCAAGAATGCCTGGGCGCGGCAGTTGGCGCTGTTCATGATTATCCTGCCGTTCTGGACGAACTTCCTGGTGCGAACCTATGCGCTCCAGACCATCCTCGGACGCGAAGGCATCATCAATAACTTCCTGATTTCGCTGGGACTCCTTACCGAACCGCTGCAACTTCTCAATACCTCCGGCGCGGTGCTGATCGGTCTGGTCTACGGCTATCTGCCGTTCATGGTGCTGCCGATCTACGCCTCGGTAGAACGCTTCGACTTCCGTTATGTCGAAGCCGCGCACGACCTGGGCGCGAATGACCTGCGGGCGTTCCTGCGGGTGGTCGTCCCGCTGACTTTGCCGGGGGTGATCGCTGGGTTCATCCTGGTGTTCATCCCTACGATTGGGGCCTTCGTCACGCCGGATTTGCTGGGCGGAACCGAGGGCATCATGATCGGCAACCTCATCAACCAGCAGTTCAAAGGCAACGGCAACCAGCCGCTCGGTTCGGCGCTGTCCGTCGTCATGATGGCGATGGTCATGATCTCGCTGTTGGTTTACGTCCGCTTTGGTGACCGGAGGGCTTTGTAAACATGGCTGGACTGGCTTCCGCGTCGGGCCGGGTCGCTGCCCCGGAAATCGAGTACGACCGCGCCAAAATCCGGCGCGATATGCTGATCCGCCGGATCGGGAAGTACGGGATGCTGTTCAACCCGGTCTTCTCCTATTTCTTCCTGTGGGCGCCGATCGTCATCCTGATCGTATTCTCGTTCAATGACGCCGAGACGGTCTCGGTCTGGCGCGGCTTCACCACCCGCTGGTATCAGAATATCTTCGCCAACACGCTGACCGCCGGAACGGAATCGGCGCGATTCTCCACCGAGTTGATGCTCAACGCCGTCGGCAACAGCCTGCTGGTCGGCGTGGTCTCGACGATCTTCTCGACGGTCATCGGCACGATGGTCGCCATGAGCCTGGTACGGGGCAACTTCCCTGGCAAGCAGACACTCGACGCGGTGCTGTATCTGCCCGTCGTCATCCCGGAAATCACGCAGGCCATCTCGCTGGCGGTGTTCTTCTCCATCCTGTTCGAGTTCATCAGCAACCAGACAGGGGCGCGAGTCACCAACGGCTTTGGGACGATCATCATTGGGCATGTGGCTTTCTGTGTCTCGTATGTGGCCGTGGTCGTCCGCGCCCGTCTGACGGACATGAACCCCCGGTTGGAAGAAGCCGCCCGCGATCTGGGGGCGAACGAATGGCGCACCTTCTGGCGCATCACCTTCCCGCTGATCCTGCCGGGTGTCATCGCCGGGGGGCTGCTGGCCTTCACCATCTCGCTGGATGACTTCATCGTCACCTTCTTCGTCAGCGGCATCGGCACGACGACTCTGCCGATCTTCGTCTACGGACTGCTGAAGACCAAAGTGCCGCCGGAGATCAACGCCATCTCGACGCTGATGCTGGTGGTCTCGACGCTGCTGGTGGGCATCTCGCTGGTCATGCAGGGGCGGGACAACAAATAGGGCAGCCTGATCCTGGGCAAGGGCGAAAGTCCGTCGTAGAATCGGCGTAGTGGTGAATCAGAGATTCCATGATCCTCACCCCAACCCCCTCTGCCACGCAGTTTTACACTCCGACAGTTTTAAGGGAAGGGGAGGAAGGGGTAGACTCAAGGACACCTTTCAACCTCAACGAAGAG
>JAEUQZ010001060.1 GCA_016788965.1 Anaerolineae bacterium
GTTGGCGTGGAGCGAAGTGCAGGCTGATGTTGATAATTATTGGGCCTATGCCGATTTGCTCACGGCGCGGTTGGCGTTGGCGAAAATCAAAGAGGCTGAAGAGGTGCTGACTTCGGTGTTGGAAGTTGCGCCCAAAGATTCGCCCTATGTCTTTGAAAGCCTGCTAGATACACTCCGCCGTTTACAACAGGTACTTGCTGCTGATCAAGCTGAACATATTGGAATTTTCATCGCCAGTATCGAGGCGCATGTTCAGGAACGTGTAGCGGAAAAATCTGCTGAAACAGGGGATGATTAATCGGTTCGGGTCTTGCAAACCTGCCAGAATCACGTATACTTATCAACAGTTCGGGCAATTAGCTCAATTGGCAGAGCACTCCTTTGACGTGGGAGGGGTTAGAGGTTCGAGTCCTCTATTGCCCACAATCGAAAAATAATTTCAACATGAGCCAGCATCTGTGCTGGCTTTTGTTTTGTCCTCATTCCTGTCCCCATCATGTGTTTGGTATGTGACGTTGG
>JAEUQZ010001061.1 GCA_016788965.1 Anaerolineae bacterium
CCCTGCATCTGGCGCTCGGCTACGATGATTGGCGCGTGCCGGCAGAGGTCGACGGCGGCGGCGATCAGCGCCGGCTGGCAGTGGCTGTCGACCAGATCAGGCTGATTCCGCAGTGAACATCCGGGTGCGGCGGGGCTTCGCGCCGCTGGTCTTCTACCTGCTGATCGCCTGCGTCGCCCTGTCGCCGCTGCTCTTCCGCGCGACGACCCACACCGGCGGCGAATGGACGACCGACTACTACCATTTCCACTGGAACTACTGGTGGATTCGCCATGCCCTGGCGACGCCGGGGCTGAACGTCTACGAAACCAACTTTGTGCTTTTCCCGTTCAGCACCAATCTGGCGCTGCACACTCTGACGCCGTTCTGGTTTCCTGCCTGGGCGAGCCTGGAACCCCTGTTCGGCGGCGGTCATCCGGGCACGCTCCTGGCGATGAACGTCATCATGGTCATCGCCATGACTCTGACCGGCCGGGTCTTCTATGGGCTGCTGCGCCGTGAAGGCGTTGCGGATGCCCT
>JAEUQZ010001062.1:0-255 GCA_016788965.1 Anaerolineae bacterium
CTGCTGGCGATGCTGGTAGGTATTGCGGCGATTTTCGACGTGTCGCGGGTGCAGAGCGTGGATGCGCTGCGCGGGCAGGGGCTTGAGCTAGAAGTGATCGCGGCATCGGTCATCGGCGGTGCGCTGCTGACGGGTGGCTATGGTGCGGTGTTTGGGGCGCTGCTGGGGGTGTTCATCTTCGGTATCCTGCAAACCATTTTGGTGCTGAACAGCATCAACCCGCGTGTCTTTAACGGCGTTATCGGCGTGATCCTG
>JAEUQZ010001062.1:265-519 GCA_016788965.1 Anaerolineae bacterium
AAACTCCTCTGGTTAAGATGTCTAGCATTCATAAAACGTTCGGCACGGTTCACGTTTTGCGCGGCATTGATTTTCAGGTTGATCGCCAAGAAATTATCGGCTTGTTGGGCGATAACGGCGCGGGCAAATCCACGCTGATTAAAATCCTCACCGGGGTACATACCCCATCAGCAGGCGATATTTTCTTTGAAGGCAATCGGGTTGAAATCAATTCTCCTCATGATGCGCGTGAATTAGGCATCGAGACGGTTTAT
>JAEUQZ010001063.1 GCA_016788965.1 Anaerolineae bacterium
GAGGCCAACTTACTCCCTCCCGCCGCATGGATGCCGGAACCCGTATCAGGCCATCCCCTCAAAGGCTATGTGCAGATGAAGGAAATTCTTGCGCAGCCCGATCACCCCACTGCCGTCATTGCCATAAGCGACAAAACCGCCTTTGGTGCCATGGAAGCCATTCGCGAAGCAGGTTTGAACATACCCGGAGATATTGCAATCGGCAGCATCGATAATACGATGGAAAGCGGTTACACTCGCCCGCCGCTGACAACCGTTCATATTCCCAAATACGAAATCGGTGTACTCGCCCTGCGTAAACTCCATCGGCTAATTGAGGGCAGCGAAACGCTTCCCTTCAAGAGCATCGTTTATAGCGAGCTGATCGTACGCGAGTCGTGTTAATGCTTCCCCCCTAAGCAATAAAAAGACCAGCTCGTAATGATCTGGTCTTTTTGGTTCTGCGGAGAGGGAGGGATTCGAACCCTCGATAGCCTTGCGGCTATTCTCATTTTCGAGACGAGCCCGTTCAACCACT
>JAEUQZ010001064.1 GCA_016788965.1 Anaerolineae bacterium
TTCGACGGGCACGGCGTCCATGCCGCGCTCGCGGGTGTCTACCTGATCACGCTGACGCTCACCGAGGTGATCACCAACACCGCCGCCGCCGCGCTCGCCTTCCCGATCGCGCTCGGCACCGCGCGCGCGTTCGGGGTCGATCCGATGCCCTGCGTGATGGTGGTGGCCTACGGCGCGAGCGCCGGCTTCCTGATCCCCTTCGGCTACCAGACCCACCTGATGGTGTACTCGGCCGGGCGCTACCGCATGCGCGACTTCCTGCGCGCCGCTGGCCTTGCGCCCCTGGCCATCAGCCAGGCGGCGGTGGTGATTTATGCCGCCGTGATCGGGCTGGAGAGCCTGCGCCTCTCGGCCGGTGTGGGTATGCGCGAGCCGCTGCTGGCATTGGTGGAACAGATCCTGACGACCGCGCCGCGCGCAGATACCGGCGCGGATTGAAATAACGTACCAAAAGGTATGTTTTGATTCGAATGAAAGGCTGGCGATGCCGGTGCTACAAACACCTCTCCCGTCCTAC
>JAEUQZ010001065.1 GCA_016788965.1 Anaerolineae bacterium
GAGGGCGTTTTCCGCTGCGTCCAGCGTGATCTCTTTGGCCTCGCGGGTTTGGCGCAGATATTGTCCAAACGCCTGTATATCCATGCGCGATCACCCCAGTGAAAAACATAGGGGTTTGGCAAACCAAACCCCTAGTCGTAACAGGTGCGGGGGGTGGAGCTTACTCGGCTGCTTGTTCAGCCGGTTCGCCTTCGGTTGCTTCCACGGGCGCAGCTTCCGGAGCCGCGGCTGCCGCTTCCGCCGCCGCCTTCTGCGCGGCGATGAACGAGGCGTATTCTTCTTCGCGCACGATGGTGATCTTCAGCACAGGCGCCGTTTCGCTGCCCAGCCGGACGGGCACGTCGTGCGTGCCGATTTCACGCGGCAGCGACTGGCTGATGCGGCGGCGATTGATGTCGATGCCGGTCTTTTCGTGCAGGGCTTCGGCGACTTCTGAGGTGGTCACCGAACCGAACAGCTTGCCGGTCGGGGAGGCGCGGCGGCCAAACACGAGCTCAACGCCGTCGATCATGCGCG
>JAEUQZ010001066.1 GCA_016788965.1 Anaerolineae bacterium
GGCCGTTGACGAGTACATCGCCAAGCTGCTGATTGCGCCGGATCCCGATCTTGAGGCCGCGCTGGCGGCGAGCGATGCCGCCGGATTGCCGCGGGTCGCGGTCGCGCCCAACCAGGGCAAGCTGCTGCAGGTGCTGGCCGGCGCGCTCGGCGCGCGTCGAATCCTCGAGGTCGGCACGCTCGGCGGTTACAGTGCGATCTGGCTCGCGCGGGCTCTGCCGCGGGACGGTCGCCTGATCACGCTTGAGCGGGAGCCCCGGCATGCCGATGTTGCCAGGGCCAATCTCACCCGGGCCGGCCTGGCCGACCGGGTCGAGGTGCGGGTTGGGCTTGCGCTGGAGACGTTGGCGGAACTGGTCGCGGCTGAGGCTGAGCCGTTCGACCTGATCTTCATCGACGCCGACAAGGCCAACCTCCCCGAGTATTTCGAGCACGCCATCCGGCTCGCTCGGCGCGGCTCCTTGATCGTGGTTGACAACGTGGTGCGCAACGGCGCGGTGATCGAGGCCGAGAGCC
>JAEUQZ010001067.1 GCA_016788965.1 Anaerolineae bacterium
TGTCAGCACCTGCCACAGGCCCAGCACGCTGATCAGGGCCAGCAGCAGGCAGCCCAGGTTGAGGGCGAGGTCGGTCAACCGGCGGTCGACCGCCAGCACAAGGGTACGCATGGGGCAATGCTCCTGCCCCGGCCGCAGCCGGGGCGGATGGGCGGCGTGCGCCGCTTACTTGACGGCCTGGATGGCAGCGATCTTGTCGGCGCCAAATTCCTTGGCGAAGCTGGCGAAGGCCGGCGCCACCGCCTTGCGGAAGCTGTCGCCGTCGACCTTCTCGACCACCTGCATGCCGTCCTTCTTGAGCTGGGCGATGCCGTTGTTCTCGTCGTCGTTGACCTTCTTGCGCTGCGCGGCGGCGCCCTTGGCCGCGGCGTCGGTGAAGACCTTCTTGTCGGCGTCGGACAGCTTGCCCCAGACCCCCGGCGAGATGATCAGCGCCGCCGGCGAGTACACGTGGCCGGTGAGCGACAGGTGCTTCTGCACCTGCGAGAACTTGGCCGACAGGATGACGGGGATG
>JAEUQZ010001068.1 GCA_016788965.1 Anaerolineae bacterium
TACAAAGTGGGTTCCGGTTCACGGTGGCGGTGGACGGCATTAATTACGCGGCATTCACCGAGTTCACGCTGCCGACGCTCCAGCTTGAGACGCAAGAGATTAAAGAAGGCGGACAAAATACGTTCGCGCACAAGCTGCCGGTGCGGGTGACGGCGGGTTCGGCGACACTGCGACACGGGGTGGCGACTGACCTGACGCTGCTGAAGTGGTATCTATCCGTGCTGAAGGGCGATATTGTGAACGCCACGCGGCAGGTCACGGTGATTATGTATACGACGAACCGGAGCGTCCTTTCGACATGGAGCTTCCGCAATGCGTACCCGATCAAGTGGAGCGGGCCGAGTTTTAAGGCGGATAGTTCGAGTGTGGCGATTGAAGAGATCGAGTTCGTGCATCACGGGTTTGATGTGACGTGAGGGAAGATGGGGTGGCAAGAGGATGGCGATGAAACCTGATCAAGCACGCAAGCCTTTCCGCACACTGGGAATGCGTATGCAGAGCTTCAGCCAATCCC
>JAEUQZ010001069.1 GCA_016788965.1 Anaerolineae bacterium
GCCAAGGCGCGTTCCCGGAGAGCATGAACCCGACCAACGCCCGCGCCCATCGGCTATCGTCAACGGCATGTGATCGCCGGGCGTACCGTGGACTCCACCGACAGCGACGAGAACCTGATGCTGCGCTATGCCGCGGGCGAGGCCGTGTGCTTCGACACGCTGTACGCGCGCTACCGGGTGCGCCTGCTGCGCTATCTGATGCGCCTGACCGGACAGACCGCCGTGGCTGAGGAGCTCTACCAGGACACCTGGAGCCGGGTGATCGATGCGCGCGCGCGCTACCAGCCCTCGGCGCGCTTCGCCGCCTGGCTGTTCCGCATCGCCCATCACCTGGCCATCGACCATATCCGCCGCAGCCATCCGACAGTCAACGCGGACGAGGTGCTGGTCGGCTTCCCCGGCCTGCCCGAGGACGATCCGGCACTTGCGCTGGACCAGGCCGAGCAGATGCAGCGGCTGACGACTCTGGTTGACGCTCTGCCGACCGAACAGAAAGCGGTGCTGTTGATGCGCG
>JAEUQZ010000106.1 GCA_016788965.1 Anaerolineae bacterium
GCTATCGGGCGGCACTCAATGAGGATTTCCTGTTTGATGTCATTCAGTCTTCATTCAATCTCATGCATTAGCCCTTCGCGTCACCCGGAGCGCCCGTATTTGTGCTATCGTGGAGCTGTTGGCAATCGGGCGCAGCACGCAGCGCCCCTACCGATTCATTGTGATGGGTGGACGCGACAGGCGCGGCGGCCAGGTCAGGGCGACGTTTTATCCAACCCCCGGAGGCACAGCATGGCTCAGAAAGTGGCGGTGGCGATTGTACATGGCATCGGCACGCAGGGGCCGGATTTTTACAAACCGATAGCGGAGGCCATCGAAGGCCGCTGCCAGGAGGTGTGCGGCGGCGATATCGTGATCGAGCCAGTGTATTGGGCGCAGGCGATGCAGGAGAAAGAAGATGCGCTGTGGGAGCGGCTGGCCGGGCATGGGCCGATGGACTTCGTCAAAACCCGGCGGCTGATGATCGACTTCGTGGCGGATGCGATGGCTTACCAGCCGACGACGCACGACCGCAAAGCCTACGACGACATCCATGCCGAGTTCGCGGCGGCGCTGCGGCGGCTCTCCGAGGCGGCGGGGCCGACCGCGCCGCTGTGCATCATCGCGCACAGCCTGGGGACGGTCATCACCAGCAACTTCATCTACGATTTGCAGCACCCGCAGAAGATTTCCGACAAGGTGCAGGCGTATATGGCCGATACGCCGCTGGATCGCGGCGAGACGCTGACGCTGCTGTATACGATGGGCAGCCCGCTGGCGCTGTGGAGCCTGCGCTTCCGCGATTTCGGGCAGCCGATTGTCGTGCCCGCGCCGCTGCTCGGTCAGCATCATCCCGGCCTGCGGGGGGAGTGGGTCAATTATTACGACCGCGACGATGTGGTAGCGTTTCCGCTCAGGGAACTGAACGCGGCCTATGCCGAAGCGGTGGCGGCCGACCGCGAGGTGAACGTGGGCGGTCTGCTGACCAGTTGGAATCCGATGGCGCACATGGAATACTGGACGGATCGGAACATCGTTCAGCCGATCTCGGAGGCGATCATCGCGGTCTGGCAGGCGGTGAATGGGTAGCGTGATCCGCCGAAAGCACAGGCGCATCCCCGGTCGCTGCTCATCGTTTCGGTGACATCCGCCACTACGCGCGGCGCTCCCCTGGCGCATACGATAAGGTCAATCCGTTTTGCGAAAGGGGAGTCACCATGAATATCATCGTCGTGATTGTGCTGCTGCTGGCCGCGCATTTCAGCCTGACGGCCTTTGTCCCCAGCCCGGCTGGGCAGGCGCAGTTCTATTGGCCGTGGGCCGCCGATATGCGCCCGGTGGTGAGTGGGATCGGGGCGCTGCCGCAGGCGGGCGGAGGCATCGTCACTCCGGCGCTGGCCGGGATCGCGGGGTTGTGTTTGCTGGCGGCCGCCGCGTCGCTGCTGAACATCGCCGTGCCGGCGGACTGGTGGATGCCGCTGGTGATCGTCGGGGCGCTGGCTTCGACGGTGCTGTTCGTGCTGTACCTGTCGCCGCTGGCGCTGCTCCCTATCGCGCTGAATCTGTTCCTGCTGTGGGGCGTGGTTTTGCAGCACTGGACGGTGGCCGGGCTGCGCGGCTGATTATCCCCCTACCCTATCCGGCGGGTGCTGTGCCGCTCGACGAGGGTGGGATACAGCACGCGCTGGGCGGGGGTGATCTCGTCGCCGCGCTGCATGATCCCGATCAGGTACTCGACACTCTGGCGTCCGAGGGCGTCGAAGTCCTGGCGGACGGTGGTCAGCGGCGGCTCGAAGCAGACGGCCTCCGGGATGTCATCGAAGCCGACGACGGAGACATCCTCCGGCACGTGCAGGCCGCGCTCACGCAGCGCCCGCATCGCCCCCAGCGCCATCTGGTCGTTGCCGACGACCAACCCGGTGAACTCCGCGCCGCCGTCGATCAGGCGCATGGCGGCCGCATAGCCTCCCCGCGCCGTCCAATCACCCTCGACGCTCGGCCCCGGATGCAAGCCGGCCATACGCAAAGTCGCTTGCCAGCTTTCGTGGCGGGCGACGGCTCCGTGCCAGTTGAGCGGGCCGCTGATCTCGCAGAGGGCGCGGTGGCCGAGGTCGATGAGATGCTGGGTTGCCAGATGGCCGCCGTGCTGCTGGTCGATGACCACCGAGGGGGCTTCGGCTCCTAGCGGGGTATCGATCATGACGAAGGGTGTCCCTCCCGCCAGTTTGAGCAGCTCGGCATAGCTCACGCCGAAGACGGGGGTAATCAGGATCAGCCCATCGACGAGGCGGCTGGTCAGGCTGTCGAGCGCCGAGCGGATTTCATCGACGCTCATCTCGGCGATGTTGGTGAGGATGAGGTTGTAGCCGGCTTTGCGGGCGGAGCGCTCGACGTTGGCGACCATCTGCGACGGGCCGTAATGCCCGCTGCCGAAGGTGACGACCTCGATGAGGTTGGAGCGGCGCGTCACCAGACTGCGGGCGACGCGGTTGGGCCGGTAGTTGAGTTCCTGGATGGCCTGGAGGACGCGCTGGCGGGTTTCGTGGGCAACGTGGACATCCTGGTTGACCACGCGCGAGACGGTTTGATAGGACACACCGCAGTAGCGGGCGACATCATGCAGGGTCGTGCGTCGATTTTTCATCGCTGATAGCGTTCACATGGCTTCATTTGCCCCCATTATAGCCCTATTTTCAGCACCCTACCCGGCCAGGATGTGCTGGTACAGTTCCAGCGTCTCGCGCATCTCCTGATCGACGGTCTTGACCGGGGGGATGGATTGGCGCAGGCGGTCGAGAAGCTGCGGCTCATCCAGCAGCCGTTCGATCTGCCGCTGGAGGTCGGCGGCATCGTTCAGGTGGAAGAGCAGCCCGGTACGGTCATGTTCAATGAGTTCGGCCATCCCGCCCAGGTTGGTTCCGATCACGGGCAGACGCATGGCGTAGGCTTCCAGGATGGTATTGGGGCTGTTCTCGTACCAGCGCGAGGGGATGACCAGCGCGTCCAGGTTCGCCAGCACGTCCCAGACTTTGGCGCCGGTGTAGCGGCCGTTCCAGCGGATGGCCGGATAGGGTTCGGAGAGTGTCCGCAGCCGCGCCACATAATCCGGGTCTTCGGTCAGCGATCCCCACAGGTCGAGCGAGACTTTGCGGCCGGCTTTCAGCAGCGCGATGGCGGCATCGACCAGCAGATCGACGCCTTTGTGCGACTTGACCTGTCCGACGTAACCCAGCCGCAGCGTGCCCTGCGACGGCACGGGCGTGGGCAGCGGATCGGGCACATTCAAGCCCTGACGCAGGTACGTAAAGCGGCTGGCATCAAAATGAAACTCGTTGAACTTGTCCATCAAGAAATGCGAGGGACAGATTACCAACTGGGCAGATTCAAGCGCCTGCTTGAGGACGACTCGGCGTTCGGCGACCTGCTGGGTCATCGGCTGCACCAGCGGCGTTTGATCGGCCACTTTCCAGAAGACATCCATCAGTTTGGGCATGGTCTTCGCCGGGAGGCGGTAGCGGCGCAGGTCTTCGAGCAGGCAGCGGGCGCACTTGCTATCGCTTTCCGGGCCGCTGCACACCTGATCGGTCGCCTGGAACAGGTTGAGCCGGGCGCACATGAACCAGTATTCTGTCAGCGTCAGCACGACCGGGAGGCCACGTTCACGGGCGGCATGGATCACCTGGCCGCCGAGCAGGTAGCCGCTGATGATGTGAACCAGGTCGAACGACTCCCGTTCGATCAGGGCGCGAAAGGCTTCACCGACGGGTGGATAATCATAGAGGTTGTGAAAATGATCGCCCGCCTTTACGTCATAATAGAGGCGATGCACCGGGAAGCCATCCTGTTCACGGGTTTCGACGCGGAATTCGGGCGCATCCAGCTTCTCGACGGCGAACACCTGAACCGAATGTCCCTGACGGGCGAACCACTGCGCCATCCGTTCGGCGCGGCGTTCAGCGCCGGCTGAATGGGTCGGCGGGAATCCATGGGCCGCGATGAGGATACGATGCATGAATAGTCTCCATAAAGAGCATTGAACATATAGTGTAACATAACCCCGGCGCTCGCACCGATAAGCTCGTCCCGGAGGGTCTTCGCGCTGTATTCCTCGTTGAACAATCGAGAGTGTACAATTACACAATCTTGCCGTGCCATTTTCGATACACATGCGTTTAGAGGGATAGGTACATATGTCTGGTCTTTTCGGCCTGATCGACTCGGCTCACCCGGATACAATTCCCGTCTTCCTGAAACAGGCTGCCGCACAGCTTACCCATTTCGATTGGCATCGCAGCGAAGAGTGGATTTCGCCGGATGGCTGCGTCGGGTTGGGCCGCCAGCATATCGGGGTCTTCAACGCGGAGCCGCAGCCGCTCTTCAGCGCGGACGGACACATCGCCGTGCTGCTGGCGGGTGAACTGTATCATCAGGCGGCGCTGAAAGCGCGTCTGGAGGCGGCCCGCCAGCCCGTTTCTGCCAGTGATGATCTGGCGCTGATCCTGGCGGCTTATCAAGCCTGGGGGGAGGATTTCGTCAAGCACCTGGAAGGCGTCTTTGTCATCGGCATCCATGATGCACAACGTCGCCATTTCCTCCTGACGACGGATCGCTTCGGGCGCTATCCTACGTATTATGCCCATCAGCCCGGCCGCCTGGCCTTCTCCCCGGAGGTCAAAGGCGTGGCGTGCGCGCCGTTCGTCGGCAAGAAACTCAACCATCGGGCGGTCGCCGAATATGTGCGATTCCAGCACCTGCTCGAACGCAAGACGTTTCATGAAGACATCGAAGTCCTGCCATATGGCGGTCTGCTCCGCTTCGACTACGACAGCGGATTAGCGGAACTCAGCCGCTACTGGGATTGGGATCAGATTCCCTTCAATCCCCAGGTGACTTTCGACGAGGCTGTCGAAGAAGCCGGGCGTCGGCTCGAACAGGCCGTCCACCTTTTGACCGCCGATTCGCTCCGTCCGGGCATTTTCCTGAGCGGGGGATTGGATTCACGTTCGATCCTCGGCCTGATGCCCTCGGACAAGTCACGCCCCGTCACGGCGACCTTCGGCGTCCATAATGCCCGCGATGTCTACTATGCCGAACAGATCGCCCGCGCCCGCAAAACCCAGCATCACTGGTTCGATCTCCCCAATGGACGCTGGGTGCTGGATCAAGTCCCGCTCCACTTTGAACTGACCGAGGGCTTTCATCATTGGGTGCATATGCATGGGATCACCATGCTGCCCACGCTGCGCGGGTTGATCGATTACAACCTGACCGGTTGGGACGGCGGGACGGTGATGATGAACCCGCCTGAGAAAAGTATGCTGTTGATGAATCATGCGCCAGACCATGCAGCGATATTGAGCTATTTGTTCGAGGGGTTTGCTCATGACTACACCTGGCCGGGCCTGACGGAAAGCGAAGACGCACAGCTTTTTGCTCCCGGGGTACGTCAGCAGCTCACCGGCCTCGCCTTTCAATCCATGCGAGAGGAATTCCAACGCTACGAAGGCATCCCCCTGCTCTACCGCGGGGAGTATTTCTATCTCGTCAATCACTGCTTCCGCATGACGCTGCACATGAATACGGTAGCTCGCTCCCACTTTGAGGTGCGCTTCCCATTTTTCGATTACGCGCTCATCGATTACGTCTATTCGCTCCCGCTGGACAAGCGCGACTTGCTCTACCGGACGATCATCACTCAGAAAATGCCCGATCTGGCAATGATTCCCAGCGACAAGCAGGAGTATCTGCCCACGGTCAGGCCATATGTCCGTAACCTGCACGCGCTCAGCGTGCGCGCGCGTCGTCGATTAGGACTGTATCCGAGACGAGCAACGCTGTACGCCGACTACGAAAACTACCTGCGTCATGATCTGCGGCAGTGGGCGGAATCGATCCTGTTCGATCCGCGGACAGAAGCCCGCGGCCTGTTCGACCCGGCCTTCGTCCGCTCGCTGTTCGAGCGGCATATGCAGAATTATGAGCAGTGGACGATTGGCAAGATCGCCCCGCTGATCACGCTGGAGATGGTGCTGCGGCGCTTCTTCGATTGAAGGGCGCGGCCTGAGACAAAGCGCGGGATGGGAACACATCGAATATCGGAGTTCAGATCAAGATCGACAGGACCCTAAGCGGAGGATACGCATTATGGAAGCTGTTAATCCAACGGCGAAGAAAAGCGAGTGGTCTGTGATTTTTGCAGGTGACTGGGCGCCTTCTGCGGATCACGTGACTATCATCGAGCAAAATCCAGAAAGTGTTTATGGCAATCTTCTGCCAATCCTTCGGGACGCGGATATCTCTGTTGTCAATCTGGAATGCGTCCTGGGCACAGGAAACGAAAGAATTGTCAAAGATGGGCCTCACTTGAGTGCGCCAGCACACATGGTCAAGGCGCTCGAAGCAGTACCGTTCGATGTCATGTGTTTAGCCAACAATCACACTATGGATTACGGAAAAAGTGGCCTGGAAAGCACAATGGCGGCTCTGGCGCACAATAACCTGAATTTCATCGGAGCGGGCTTGACCTGGGATGATGCCTGTAAACCCTATATCACTCGTATTGGTGATGTCAGAATTGCTGTCGTCAACGTCGCGGAAGGGGAAGAAGGAAAAGCGGCGCACAATACAGCGGGAGTAGCTCCATTCGATCTATCGACTGTGGAGCAAAGGATAACCAATCTCAAGCGAGAAAATGACCTTGTTTTTGTCGTTGCTCACGCTGGTAGAGAGTGCATCCCGTTTCCCCCGCCCTATGTTCAGACTGTCTACAGACGTTATGTAGAAGTCGGCGCGGACGCAGTTATCGGCCACCATCCGCATGTCACACAAGGTGTAGAAATCTATCAGGGGAAACCGATTGCTTATAGTTTGGGAAACTTTCTGTTCCCTATCGAGGAAGGCGAGTTGTTTTGGTGTTCAATTGGTTGCCTCGTTAGCTTGCATTTCTCCGGCACGCAGTTCTTGGAATATCGTGTTAACCCTTATGAGATCACACCGCATGGATTATGCCTGTTGGATGATGAACAACGCGCTTCCCATCTCAAGCACCTTCAGCAGTTTTCAGCGTTCTTAAGCTCTGAAAATGAAAGTAAAGCCCTATGGCAAGCGTTTGCGAATAGTTGGGTTGAAAGAGACTTTTCTGACGAAATGATTACCATATCGAGCCAAATGCTCTCGATCTCCACGCTAATACGAGGATTACAGTTCAAGCTGGCGGCGAATCCGACATTGGCGAACCGAATTGTAAGGCGGCTTCTGGGCCTAGTGGGGCGTTGGATCGACACGAATCCACCGGAACCTAATCTGGCTACACAGCGGCATGGCGCGGCCATATTACGCAATCGCTTCGATACGGCCGCACACCGAGAACTCTATCTGACTGCTCTTGAGCAAATGATGTCAGGCAAACCTGGTGACACGCCGCAAGCGGCTGCAAACACCCTCAGATCGTGGAAAGAAACCAGATCCCTGTAGTTTTCCGAGAACCATCGCTGAATCCTACTCATCCCGGCCGCAGCCGCGCTGTGATCCCGGCGACGATGCGCCCCAAGCGGGCCTGTTCTTCCTGGCTGAAGGCGCGGATCAGCCAGACTAACGCCAGATAGACCACTGCACCGATCCCGATGGCGACGATCAGGTGAATGTCGCGCAGCAAGAAGACGGCCGCGCCCATCGCCGCCGCCGCGAGTCCGATCCGTGCCAGCCGGTTGAATTTCAGTCCCGGCCCCAGCTTGTGCCGGAACAGCACATAGAACAGCGCCGTGCTGTAGAAATCGGTCAGCACCGTCGAGAACGCCGCGCCGATCATGCCGAAGCGGGTCGAAAGGATCAGGTTGAGGATCAGGTTGACGATGCCCTGCGTCCCATAGACCACGGCGGCATTGCGTTCCAACCGCATGACGGTGGTGAGGTTGCCGCAGTAGGAGGCGTACATCAATGTAGGCAGATCCCAGATCAGGATCATGAAGGCCAGATACGCCGGGATGTTCGGGTAGTCGTACAGGAAAAGTATGAGCTGCTCGGAGAGGATCATCCCGCCCACGGCAATAGGCAAGCCGATGAACAGGATCATCCGCGTACCTTGATAGTACCAGGGGCGCACATTGTCCGGGTTGGCGGCATGTTCACGGGCCAGTGTCGGTACCACCGCTGTAGAGAATGGCCTCACCACACTGTTCAGCGTAAAGATCAGGTTATAGGCCGCGTTGTACCAGCCGACTTCGGCATTGCTGACCACCCGACTCAGCACAATCGTATCCACGCGGAAGGCGAACGACAGTGAGAGTTGAATGAAGCCGAAAGGCAGCCCACCCTTCAACAGACTGCCCCATGACCTCACATTCACTTTGAAGGGCGGCGGCGAGAGTCGATTGCGCCGGATGAACCAAAAAGCCAGGATCATGACCACGGGGATGTTGATGAACGAGGCGACCACCAGCCAGACGAAGTTCAGTCCCGCAAACAGGAACAAACCGCTGGCGGACAGCAGCACCACCTGGCCGATCACATCCAGCGACGAAGTGATATCGACCCGTTCATTACCGGTCAGGATGGCGGTCATCGGGGCCAGCAGTGCCTGAAGCAGGTACGTCGTCGTGAACAGCCCGACCGCCAGCACGATCTCCGGCTCGTAGCCGTACCAGCCCGCTCCGATGGTCGTCACCAAGGCTGCCAGGATCGCCAGCAGGAAGCGGATCACCACCACATCCCAGAAATGCAGCGCAGCGAAGCTCCGGTCACGGGCGATCTCGCGGGCATAAAACTGAGAAACGCCCAGGTCACCCAGCACACTGAACAGACCGGCCCAGGCCAGCACAATCGAATACTGGCCGAACTGCGAATCGCCCAGAATGCGGATGACCAACACCTGGAAGAGGAAGTTGGCGACTCGCAGCACCATTTGCGCGCTGAACCCGACCAGCGTGTTGCGTAGAATGATGCGCCCCGCGCTGCGCTTGGGGGCTTCAGCAGGCGGCTGCTGATGGGTCATGAAGGCGGCTCCTTTGGATCGTCGCTCTGGGGGGTCAAGACCGGATGCCCGCCGTGGGGCATCGATCCCTCCGGTGGAACCTCATTGTAGCACGCTGTAACTTACGGCGGCCTCTCGCCAACCTTGAGGCAGAACGGGAACGCCCTCGACTCTGGGCCTGCTTTGCGGTTCAATTGTCGGCGGATCATCCTTTAATCAGGCAGCAGCCATGAACGACCTTCCGCTCGTCTCCGTCATCACGCCGTCCTACAACCAGGCGGCTTATATCGAGCAGACCATCCTCAGCGTCCGCCAGCAGGATTACCCGCGCATCGAGCATCTGGTGATCGATGGCGGCTCGACCGACGGCACGCTGGATATCCTGCGGCGTTACGAAGACCGCCTGAAGTGGATTTCCGAGAAAGACCGCGGGCAGGCCGACGCCATCAACAAGGGCTTCCGCCTGGCAACCGGGGACATCCTCGGCTGGGTCAACTCCGATGACCTGTACGCGCCAGGGGCAATCCGCGCCGTGGTCGATCACTTCCAGCAGCATCCCGATCACCATTTCGTCTATGGCGACTGCGAGGCGCTGGATGAAACCGGGCGCTCCTACGGCATCCGCACGCATGTCAAACCGGGGGATTGGCGCGAGCTGGTCTACGGGCTGGATTTCATCGTGCAGCCAGCGAGTTTCTGGCGAGCCGAAGTGTGGCGTACCTGCGGCGAACTGGACGAATCACTGCGCTACACGCTGGATTACGAATACTGGATGCGCGTTGCCCATCGCTACGCCATCCACTACATCCCGGTGCTGCTGGCGAAGGAGCGGCTGTATGCCGCCGCCAAGACCTTTAGCGGCGCGGTCACGCGCATCGAGGAAATCGAGATGGTCGCCCGGCGGCATGGCGGCGATGGACTGCCGGGCAACTATCGCGCCGAGGGAGCGGCCAACTATGCGCTGCGGGCGCTCGAACGGGCGCGGCGCGGGGACTGGACGGCGGCGAAAGCGGATTGGGTGCGGGTGCGCGAGATTCGCCCGCCGCTGGTCAAGTTCCTGCGCTACTTCGGGGCGATGGCGCTGCTGGGGCCGGAGCGCATCTCGGACATCTGGCTGTGGCTCAACCGCCGCCGCCAGGATCGCAAAGCGGGTGTCCGGCGGTTATGACGGAAGAATTGAACCGCCATGACGCCAAGATCATGCAGAGTGTGGGGATTTTCAGCGCAGGTCTTTGAAGATGGCATCCACAGCGAGGGCGAAACCGGGCAGGATGCTGCCACCGTCGAGGGTGTCACCGCTTCTCAGGATACGAGGGGCTTCGTCGGGGGCATAAACCTCGACGACTTGTTTCTTGTGATTGACGACCCAGACGACCGTACCGACCGACAGGTAGCCGGCGATCTTGAGGCGCAGTTCGGCATCGGTGTTCCCAGGTGAAAATACCTCGACGGCCAGTTCAGGCGGGACGGGTATGTAGCCTGCCTCGGACTGGACTTCCGGCAGGCGGGCATAAGAAATAAAAGCCATGTCGGGGATGTAACGCTCGTTCCCGATACAATAACCCCCGTTCGCTGAAGTGACATACCCAAGGTCGTGCTTGAAGATGTACATGCCCATGAAGCCACACATGCGCGCGCCGATGATCGAGTAGAACGCATGAGGGATGACTTCATGAACCTGTCCGCCAAAGAATTGAAGCAGCTTTTTCCGGTTCTCCGGCAGCAGGGCGTAGATGTCGAACTCTTCGACCGTCGTCGGGGGCTGACTTGGCAACGTTTGCTTCGCAACCTCGCTCTACTCGGCAAAGACTTTGCTCAGCGGCAGCGTGAACCCCGGCAGGATGTCCCCACCATCGAGGGTATCCTCGCGCCGCAGCAGACGCGCCCCCTGCCCCGGCGTGTAAACCGTGAGACTCCGCGCTTCGGGATCAGCCAGCCATACCCCGATGCCCGCGTCCAGATACAGGCCGACTTTGGCCTGAACCTCCTCCGGGTGATCGGTGGGCGACAGTACCTCTACGACCAGCGCCGGAGCAACCGGGTTGTAGGCCAGTCCTGATGGTTTCGCCAGATGCGCCTTGGGCATGAACGCCCCATCCGGGATCAGGCGGTTCCCCTGGATGATATAGCCGCCGTCCGGGCCGGTGGTATAGCCGAGGTCGTGATCGGTCACGTAGACTTCCAGCCGCGCCATCAGACGTGAGGTGACATTCGACAAGGTGTCGTTGGAAACCAATTCGGTCATCTCCCCGTCGATCCATTCCAACCGCCGCTCCCGGTTCTCCGGCAGCAGCGCGAAGGCATCGAATGCTTCCGCCGTCATCGCCTGGGGTCGCGCGATCATCAAGCCGTCCTCCCATCGTTTCCTGTCTCGATTATAGCAGTTATACTGGGGGCGTTGTCCGCTCCAGAGGTCCGCCCACATGCCCGCTCCCCTGAAAACCCGCCCGATCACCCTGATGCTGCTGGCGCTGACGCTGGCGGCGCTCTATGGCGTCAGCAGCCGCATCGAGTGGGATACGCAGTGGCTCGCCACCTGGAACCAGCTTGATCTGGGCCGCGTGCAGTTCATTTATGCGGTGCTGGTGGGGGTCATCGCGCTGGCGATCCCGTTCGAGCCGCGCCTGCGCCGGACGCTGAGTCAGCCGCGCGTCTGGGCAGGTCTGATCGTCCTGGCGGCGTTGGTCAGCTTCCTGGTTATCCGCCTGCTGGAAGGCGACCAGGAACACCGCGTGTTCATCACCCCCTTCAGCCTGTGGATCATCATCGCCCATGCCGTCACCGCCAGCGCCGTGCTGGTGCTGGCGACGCTTCCCGCCGAAACTGTCGCCCCCTCTGCCATGCAATGGAGAGGGGGTTGGGGGGTGAGGTCTGCCGCCCTGATCCTGATCGGAGTCCTCGGCCTGGGACTGGCGCTGCTGCATGTGGCCGGGATCGCCGAGTTCATGCCCCTCGACCTGCCCGATGAGCCGTTCAACGGCAGCATCGCCACCAATTTCGCCCTCAACGGCGATCTGAGCTGCCAGTACATCGGCTCGGCCTACGGCAGCCCGGATGTGGTCTTCCCGCGTTACTATCTGGTGATGGGCTTATGGCTGCGGCTGCTCGACCGCACCGATCTCTGGGCGCTCCGCAGCTTCCCGCTGCTGGTCGGTGGAGTTGGACTGGTGCTGCTGGTCTGGGGACTGCGCCGCATCCGCGTCGTGATCCCCCTCAGCGCCGGGCAGATTCTCGTGGGGGCGGCGGCCTTCATCGCCCTGACGACTTTCGTCCGCGCCAGCCATAACCTCCGCATGGACATCATGCTGGCGCTGCAAGCTGCCCTGGTGCTGCCCGGTTTCCTGATCTTCTTCCAGCAGGAGCGCAAGCAGATGCGCTGGCTGGTCTTGATGGGCGCGGCGCTCTTCCTCGGCTTTCAGGGCATCCCGACCACTGCCCTGCCGCTGAATCTGGCGGTGGGGGTCGCGCTGACGGCTTGGTGGCTTCGGAGCCGCGACCGCGTCTACAACCTGCGCTTCGTGGCGGTCTACGCGCTGGTCTGCGCCGCCGCCATTGGCCTGTACTACCTGCTCCAATTCCTGCCCGATCCGGCGGTGAGTTGGGCGCGCTACCGCGAGTTCGTGACCCAGTACGCCAGCGTGACCGGGGTCGGCACGGTGCGCTTCTCATTAGACAATCTGATCGGCTATGCCGCCCGCTTCAATCTGATCTTCTCGCCTGTCGAACTGGCGACCGGGGGGCTGGCCTTCGGGCTGCTGTGGCGATCCGGCCGCCCTGCCGAACGCGCTCTGATCCTGACGCTGGGATTATGCCTGCTGCTGATGGTCTTGCTCTTCTTCGTAAGTTACAGCTACCTGACCATCTTCGCGCCCTTCACCGCCTATGCCATCGCCCGCGCCTTCGAATCGCGCCGCGCAGTCGTCCTCTTCGGCTTCGTGCTGATGCCGGCGCTGCTCTCCGCCCCGATCCATGACCTCAGCACCGGCATCCAGACCCAGCGCAATACCAGCCGCATCGCCCCGACCGAGGCGCTGATCCCCTACTTCCCCGAAGGCAGCGTCATCGTCGGCGAGGTTTTGTACTGGTTCGCGCTGCATCGCGGCCGGACGTATATCGCCATCAACGGGCTG
>JAEUQZ010001070.1 GCA_016788965.1 Anaerolineae bacterium
AGCGCGCACCGACCTGTGGGCTCGGCTGGGCGAGCTCATCGGTTCGGCCGACGGCAAGAAGTTCCGCAACTTCGCCCAGCAGCTCACCCTGGACATCCTCCTCGGCTACGCCAACCGCCACCTGGAGAGCCTGTCCCGCCGCTACCGCCTGCAACGCATCGCCGACAGCCTGGGTCTGCTGGTGCTCGACCAGGACATGGGCGACGAGCTGCGTTCGGTGCATTCCCTGTCGGGGGGCGAATCCTTCCTGGTGTCCCTGGCCCTGGCCCTCGGGCTGGCCTCCCTGTCGTCCCACCGGGTGCGGGTCGAATCCCTGTTCATCGACGAAGGCTTCGGCAGCCTGGATGCCGACTCCCTGCGCGTGGCCATGGAAGCCCTGGACAGCCTCCAGGCCCAGGGCCGCAAGGTGGGGGTGATCTCCCACGTGCAGGAGATGACCGAACGCATCGGTACCCGCGTCGAGGTGCGCCGGCTGGCCGGCGGGCAGAGTCGGGTGGTGGTGGGGTGAGGTTCG
>JAEUQZ010001071.1 GCA_016788965.1 Anaerolineae bacterium
CGACTGCCGCATTACTTCGGGCACGGCACCCAAGCCGGACTTCTGGGTTGCCGAAGACGGTGGAGAAGTTGAATAAGAACCTGTTACTGTTATGCGTATGAAAAGACTTTGTGTTGTGCTGACCCTGCTGTTGCTGGTTACGGCAGCAAATGCCCAGGAGGATACCGTTGCCCTCAACGCCATTAAAAAGTTTCAGCGCGAACTGGATGCAGAATATAAAGACCCAGCTAAAACTCCGCTGGAGAAGAAGGATCTTAAAACGTTTACCGGGCACACATTCTTTCCGATTGATTTGAGTTACCGCGTTGAGGCAACGCTTGAGGTTACGGACCGGGAGCCATACTTCAAGATGATGACGTCTAACAACCGCCCGCGTGACTTCCGCCAGTATGGAATTCTGGTGTTCACGCTGCAGGGCCGCGAGTTCAGGCTGCCGGTGTATCAATCGCAGCAGTTACTGGGCACGGACGAGTATGCGGATTATCTCTTCTTCCCGTTTACGGATCTTACGAA
>JAEUQZ010001072.1 GCA_016788965.1 Anaerolineae bacterium
TCGACAGCGGCTATGTGGATATGGTTTACGCCCGTCCCAATGGCATCGGCATCGTTGTATTGACAACAGGGCAGATCTTCCGGGCATCCGACGGCAAAGTTCTGGCTACCAAGGTCGCCACAGCCGAGCGGCCGCGGGATCAAATGCAGTTTTTCTCAGTGCTGAAATCGAGCTATCTTGCTGTCTCGCCGGATGGTCTCCGTATCTACTCGACGAGTTCCAGGCAGCGCAGTCCCAACACGCCGTTTTACTGGGACATGGATTACAGCGAGGTGGACTCAGGTACGCTCTCGTTCACAAAGCCATATCTGGCAAGCCCGGCTCAGGAGCGCCTGCCGCAGGCGGGTGGTATAGCGATCTCCCGGGATGGCAAGCGCGTTCTGATGCTGTCGTACGGCGGCGGGGTTTCCCTTTGGAGCCCGGAGGACCTCTCGCGGGCGGGAATGCTCACGCAAGGACTAAGCCTCAATTCAGATACGCTCATCGTGGCGGCGGACGGCAGAATCATCGTTG
>JAEUQZ010001073.1 GCA_016788965.1 Anaerolineae bacterium
TATCGCGGGCGCAACGATACCGACTGGTACGTTGGCACGGCGGACGCGGTGGCGCAGAACCTGAACTTCGTCCGGCGGGGACGCCCGGAATATGTCCTCATCCTCAGCGGCGATCACATCTACGAGATGGATTATGACGTGCTGGTCGATTATCACGAGCAGAAGGGCGCGGATGTGACCGTCTGCACGATCAACGTGCCGCTCGATGAAGCCAGCCGCTACGGCATTGTCGATGTTGAGGACGACCTGCGCATCCGCATGTTCGTGGAAAAACCGAAGAACCCGCCGGGCACGCTGGCGAACATGGGCGTGTATCTCTTCAGCTATCCCGTGCTGGAGCGCCTGCTGGAAGAAGACCGGACGATGGCGAACACCTCGCACGACTTCGGCAAGGACATCCTGCCGCGCATGGTGCGCGAAGGCATGAGGATGTTCGCTTTCCCCTACGGCGGCTACTGGATCGACGTTGGGACGGTCGAGGCGTACTGGGAAGCGCACATGGATCTGCTCGCC
>JAEUQZ010001074.1 GCA_016788965.1 Anaerolineae bacterium
ATGGGGGGAGGCGCGGTGCGGGGCGCCGCGTGCGGCTCAGGAGTTGGCCATGAAGCGGTAGCCCACGCCCGCTTCAGTCACGATGATCTGGGGCCGATCGGGGTCCGCTTCCAACTTCTTGCGCAGCTGCCGGACGTACACGCGCAGGTACTCGGTGTGGGTGGTTTCCTGCGGGCCCCACACGTGGGCCAGGATGGCCTGGTGGGTGAGCACCCGGCCGGCGTGCGCGGCCAGGTAGGCCAGCAGCCGGAACTCGGTGGCCGTCAGTTTGACGTCCTCACCGTCGCGGCTGATGCGGTGGCTGGCCAGGTCGATTTCCACCGGCCCGGCCTTGACGATGGGCGTCGGGCTGCCGCGGCTGAGGGCCTGGTGGCGGAGGGCCACCCGCACGCGCGCCAGCAGCTCGTCGATGCCGAACGGCTTGGTGAGGTAATCGTCGGCGCCCCGGTCGAGCGCCGCCACCTTTTCCGCCTCCGTGTCGCGCACGGAGAGCACAATGATCGGGACCTGCGT
>JAEUQZ010001075.1 GCA_016788965.1 Anaerolineae bacterium
TGCCCAGCCCCGCGCATACCGTCATGATGCTGCTTCCAAGAAATCCTCTGTCCTGCATGTTTGCGGCCCTGCTCCTGAATGCCATGGTCAGCCCGGCTGCCGCCTTGTCACCTCCGGAGGTCTTCGCCAACGTGGCCCCGGCGCTGGTGGTGCTGGAGGTGCTTGACGGCGAGGGCCGGCGGGTGGGCAGCTATTCGGCTACCCGGCTGGCGGCAGGCCGTTTCGTGACCGTGTGCGAGGTGCTCGACGGGGCGGCCAGCCTGCAGCTCGGTGCCGGGCCGCAGCCCCTGCCGGCGCGGGTGGTGGCCCGGGATCGGGAGCGCAACCTGTGTCTGCTCGCAGCGGATGGGGATGGGGGGCCGACCCTGCCCAGGGTGCGCCCTTCCGCACCGGGAGGACGGGTGTTCGCGGTGTCCAATGCCCTGGGTCTGGGGCTTGGCATCTCGGAGGGGGTGGTGTCCGGGGTGCGGCGATTCTCGGTGGGTGATTATGTCCAGTTCACCGCGCCCATCT
>JAEUQZ010001076.1:0-237 GCA_016788965.1 Anaerolineae bacterium
GTAGGCGAGACGGCCCTTGGCGCGAACGGGGTCCGCGGCGACGTCGAAGCCGCAGACGCGGAGCGTGCCGCGGGTGGGCGGGATGATGCCCGCCAGGGCGCGCATGGTGGTGGTCTTTCCGGCTCCGTTGGGCCCGACGAGCCCGAGGACCTCGCCGGGCGGGAGCGCGAAGGAGAGACCGGCGACGGCGACCGTGGGGCCGTAGGCCTTGTGGAAGTCGGCGACCTCGAGGGCCGG
>JAEUQZ010001076.1:247-513 GCA_016788965.1 Anaerolineae bacterium
CATCGGCGGCAGTGTACTCGCACGGTCGCGGCGTGGACGGCCCGCGGTCGTGGCGGCCGGGGTAATAATGGCGCGTTCGCGTGGGCGCGGGGCGCGGAGCGTCCGCGGCGGTGGGGCGCGCACACGAACGAGTTCGGCGCACGATGACACGTCGCTCGCGGGTCGTGATGCGGAGTCTGCCGGAGTTGGCGCCGTGGCCGGCGTCGGCGCTGCGGGAGGCGCTGCGCGAGGGCTACACGGCGCGTTCGCTGCGCGCGGACGTGCTG
>JAEUQZ010001077.1 GCA_016788965.1 Anaerolineae bacterium
GCTGATGATGGCCGAGGGGTCGATGACAGTATCCTTGCCGACTTTGACGACTGCCGAGGTGGTGAGCACCTGCTTCTGTTCGAGGATGCCCCGCCAGAGCAATTTAAGAGTCTTGAAGTTGTGGCGCTTGATCTCTTCTTCGAAACGAAAGCCACGCGTAAAAACACCGAAGATGACGCTGGCGTAGTAGATATGTACCCAGCTTTCGATGGATAGGATAGCCCGTTTGGGGAGGTGATGGGTTAGTTCCTCGACCTTATCCTGCGCCATAAAATCCGGCACGCTGTAGAAACCACGCGGTTCGGACTCGCTTTCAATGGGAATGGGCAGAACGTCTTCCGTGTAGCCAGCGGGGAAGTACCAGATGTCGGCGAGGGCGATGGGACGGCCTGTGGCGGGGTCTTGCGATGGCTCAAAGTTGACCGTTAAGGGCAAGGTGTAGGCAGTGAAAGCACGTTCGCGTTCATCGGTGAAGATGGCCGCGCGACAGGCTCGTTTGGCAGCGCGCGCCC
>JAEUQZ010001078.1 GCA_016788965.1 Anaerolineae bacterium
GGCGCTGCGAACGTTGGCTCGCCAAAACCACCGTTTGCGCCCGAGCAGTTCGAGCGCGAAGTGGCTTCGACCTTCGTCCCCTTGCGCACCGAGCCGCCCCGACTCCAACCAAGAACGCTGGCTGCTGCCTTGGCTTTGGCCTTGATCCGCTTCGAATGCGCCAAGGTGCTCCCCGTGATATGCGGTCTAACGTTCGCGGTAACCTGACCACAGCGGCAGGTGGCTTGCGCCTGGCGGCGGACAATGAGCGCTGCGAACGCTGCCAGGCGCAAGACGCCTGCCGTTGTGGGTCAGGTTGACCAAGGGGTTAGACCGCATTTTGAGCGCTACCGAAGCGAAGTGGAAGTGGCGCCGGGTTTCGCCCGACGACCCGCTGCGAACGCCGAAGCCTCTGAAGCCGCCAGAAGCCTTGGCCGGGCCGCCTTGAGCGGCTGGCAAGCGGAGTGCTCGATGCGAAGCGCTTGGCCACCAAACCCGGTGTTTCGGCTTTCGGTATTGCGCCGCAGGCGCTG
>JAEUQZ010001079.1 GCA_016788965.1 Anaerolineae bacterium
CGATGGAGCCCTTCCCCATGTCCCACGACCTCTCGCTCGCTCGGTCTCACGCTCTCGATCTCGCCCGCACCCTGATGGTCCCGGTCGTTCTCTTCCTGTCCGGAGACGAATACGGCGTGTTGCCGGCCGACGAGATCGACGACGCGCTGGCCGCGTGGGCAGAGGCCCCGGGCCAGCCGGCTGCGGGCGGACGCGACCGCGCCATCGAGCAACTGGAGCGCCTGGCCACCGTGGCGCGCCTGGTCGGCATGGACGAGCAGGCGCACGCGGCCGGGCAGCTGCTCTCGGCGGCCCTGCGCTGCCCCGCAGCGGCCGATGCCCACGGTGCCGCGGTGCTGCGCTGGCTGTCGAGCTGGCGGCTGCCGCTGACGGCGCTGTTCGAACGTCCGGGCGAGGCCGAAGCGGCCGCCCGCTGGGCTGACTACCTGGCCGAGGAGCCGCGGCCCGCCACGGCCGAAGCCTTGCCGCAACCCGCGGCGGACAGCCCGGCGCAGGCCGAGCAGCACTCTGTA
>JAEUQZ010000107.1 GCA_016788965.1 Anaerolineae bacterium
TCAAGATCGATTGAATATAACGCCAACTCGGTTTGTTGCGTTCGGCGGCTTCGCGGATGGCGGACTCGATCCATTCTGCCGGGTATTCGCTCTCGGCATCGACGAGGGCGTCGCGGATCATGGGCGTCAACATGCCGATGTTGGCTTCGTAGAGGCGATAGATGTTGGGGCGCTCCGGCAGGATTTCGATGCATTCACCGCCGGGTTTCCAGGCTCCGGCGGCGACCTGCGCCACGGCCAGGCGTCCCAGGGCGGTGTTGACGAAAAGGAGCGTCTCGGTGGTCTTTTCGAGTTCGATTTGGGCCGTGAGCAGCGTGCCGCGTTCGATGGCGCGGTCGAGGCCATCGGCCAGGGCGGTTTCGATAGGGGTATCCGGACAGGCGGCGCGGAGTCCATCGAGCAGGACGGGGTTCTGGAATTCAGACTGGCGCAGATACCGGAAGCGGCCTTCTTTCTGATGGAGCGCCCAGAAGCAGAAGAGCGTCACCTTGAGTTCAGCCAGATTGTCGATGAGCGGCAGCAGTTCAGTAAAGAACAGCGCCGGGAAAGCCGTCGGGCTGAGTTTGCTGCCGTCCGGGAAACCTGCGAATTTCTGCATCAGATATGGCTCAAATCCACGCTGCGTTCAGCGGCGTTCAAGAACTTGGTGAGTGTCTTTTCAAAATAAAGCGAGATGGTCCCGGTTGGGCCGTTGCGGTGCTTGGAGACGATGATATCGGCCTGATTCGGGAACTCGGTAGCCTCATTGTACACTTCGTCGCGGTAGAGGAACATGACGACATCGGCGTCCTGCTCAATCGAACCGGACTCGCGCAGGTCGCTCAACTGGGGGCGCTTATCCTGGCGCTGTTCGACGGCGCGGGAAAGCTGGGCGGCAGAGAGGACGGGCACGTTGAGTTCGCGGCCGAGTTCTTTCAGGCTGCGGCTGATGTAGCTGACTTCCTGAACGCGGTTGTTCTCGTAGAGGCCGCCGGCGGTCATCAACTGGATGTAATCGACGACGATCAGGTCGAGGCCGTGTTCACGGGCCAGGCGGATGCACTTGGTTCGCATCTCCAGCGGGGAGAGGACGGCGGTGTCATCGATGAACAGGCGGAAGTTGCTCAGGTTGCCGGCGGCGTGAACGAAGCGGGACCACTCCTGCTGGTTGATCTGGCCGAGACGGAGGTTTTGGGTGTTGATGCCGGCCTCCATCGAGACGAGGCGCTGGACAATCTGCTCGACGCCCATTTCCATGCTGAAGACAGCGATGCGTGCCCCCAACCGCGCCATGTTGATGGCGGCGGAGAGCATGAACGAGGTTTTGCCCATGCCGGGGCGTCCGGCGAAAATGACGAGGTCGGATTTCTGGAAGCCGCCGAGGAGCTTATCCAGGTCTTTGAAGCCGGTGGGGATGCCCATGGCCGCGCCGCGATTTTGCATCAGGAATTCGATGCGGTCGAAGTAGGCGCTGACGGCATCGCGCATCGGGATCAACTGGCGGCTGAGGCGGCGCTCGGTGACTTCAAAGAGGCGGGCTTCGGCCTCGGCGATGACTTCTTCGACGTTCTTATCTTCAGTCAGCGCCAGGGTGCGAATCTGGTCGGAGGCGGCCATCAGGCGGCGGCGGACGGCGGCGCGTTCGACCAGGCGGCCGTAGACTTCAGCATGGACGGAGGTGGGGGTGTTGTTGATGAGCTGGGTGAGGAAGGCCGGGCCGCCGATCTCGGCCAGCACTTCCATGTCAGCGAGTTCCTGGCGGACGGTCAGGTAATCGATGGGTTCGCCGCGTTCATGCAGGCGGGTGAGGGCGTTCCAGATGTACTGATGGCGCAGGATGAAGAAGTCATCGGACTTGAGGAAGGCAGCCACACCGAAGTAGGCGACCGGGTTGACAAGGATCGCGCCGAGGGTGGCTTCTTCGGCTTCCTGGCTGAAAGGCGCTTGCAACGCGCCCCACGAATTGGGTAAGTCCGTCATGGCGTCATCCGGCTGTAGAGATGAAAAGCGGCGCGTCGGGCGCACCGCTCTGGCTGACTGCATACCGTTGAAATCACGGAAGGTAACGTCTTCAGTCGTCGCTGTCTTCCAGGTCGTCCAGGTCGAGGGTATCGACGAAATCGGCGAACGCGCTCAGGCGACCCACATCGACCGGGCCATCGGCCGGCCCCTGGGTGGTTTCCTTCTCGATATCCTCGTCAGGTTCACGGGCGGCCTTCTCCATGACGGATTCGGCCACGAAGATCGGGCAACTGGCGCGGACAGCGAGGGCGATGGCATCGCTGGGGCGCGAGTCGATCTCCAGTTGGTCGCCGGCGACCTCGACCACGATCCGGGCGTAATACACTTCGTTCCGCAGTTCGCTGATAAAGATGTGGACGATGCGTCCGCCCAATTCGCGGATGGCGGACTTGAGCAGGTCGTGGGTCAAGGGGCGCGGCGTGGGCATGTCCTGGAGCTTGACGGTGATCGCATCGGCTTCACAGGGGCCGATCCAGATGGGCAGGAAGCGCTCCCGACTCGTTTCCTTGAGGACGACGACGCGATGCTGCGACATCAAGCTGACGCGGATGCTATCAATCACGACTTCTATCATGGCGATTCACCGCACCTCTCAGCGCAGGCTGCACTGGCAACATTTTGTGACCATTATAGCCTTGCTTGATGAACGCCAGCAACCATCAAACGGGCCGCTGACGGAACTCTCATGTCCAGAATGCTTGATGGTAAGAATAATGCTGTCCGTCACGACTAGGACATGTGGGCTGTAACTTCTGTAAGCAGGGGCGAATCGGGTAGACTGGCAGTACAATGACACCAGCAGACATGAAGGAGTACCAACATGACGAACGTGCTGGTTGCCTATGCAACGGTTCATGGTTCGACAACGGACATGGCGAAGAAGATTGGAGAAGTCCTGGAAGCGCACGGTATGGATGTGACCGTCGAGGCGGTTCAAAATATTACAGGTCTGGCCGGATATGATGCCCTGGTGGCAGGCACGGCGATTCATTCAGGAACCTGGCTGCCGGAAATGAAGACTTTTCTGGAACATGCCCAGTCGGCGCTGGCCGACAAACCGGTTTATTTCTGGGTGAGCTGCATCCGCGTTCTGGAGCGGTTCGGGTTGGAACATGTGATGGACAATTACATGGAACCGCAGGTGCTGGCGACGCTCAATGTGCGGGACAAGGCGGCGCTGGCCGGGAAGCTCGATCTGCAAAGCGTGGATTGGAACGAACGCTGGACACTGGCGGCGCGATACGACGGGGAAACCTGGCCGAGCAGCTTCGACGGCGACTTCCGCGATTGGGAGAAGGTCAAGGCCTGGGCGGAGAAAGTCGCGCAGGACCTGAAGGGCGCGAAGAAGAGCTAAGACCCAAATCGTCAACCGAATCATTCCGGTATGCCCTCCACAAGAGGGCTTTTGGGTTTGGTGATCCAATGCTGCTGAGCGGGTGAGATTCCATACGAATACAAACCACAGAGGCACAGAGAACACAAAGGAATTCGGAGGAGTTGGGAAACGAAATCCCCTCCTGGCTGCGTCCAAGAGGATGGGTAGCCAAGAGGGGACTTTGAGGCAGAGGTCTAGCCGCCGGGCGGCGGGATGATGAGTTCCTGGCCGATAGCTAAGCGGTTCGGGTTGGTGAGGTTGTTGGCCTCGACAATATCGTCGATGGTTACGCCGAACTGGATGGCAATGGTATAGAGAGTATCGCCGGTCTTGACGACGTAGGTCGTGCCACCCGCGGCCGGGCCAGCAGGGGCTTCAGCAGTCGGCGCGGGGGTCGATGCGGACGGTATCGACGTGGCAGCCTGAGCCGGAGCGCCGCCTTCGGGCACGCAGTCGGGAATGTTCAGCACTTCGCCGGGCTGGATCAGATCGCCGGAGACCTGGGGATTGGCATCGCGGAGCGCCTGAAGCGAGACCTCGTATTTGAGGGCGATGCGATACAGGTTCTCACCGGGTTGGATGGTATGGGAGCAGCTTGAGGCTGCATCCGGGTTGCCGAGCGCGGTCGGCGTAATCAAGCCCGAAGGAGTGGAAACCTGCTGGGTGTTATCCGGGACGAGGGTCGGAACGATGGGCGTGACCGGCCCTAATGGGCTGAAGGGGGTGACGAAGGCTTCGGTCGGCGTGGTATCCACCTGCGCGCCGCCGATGGGCGTGGCGTCGTCGAGGGGGAGCGGCGTACTCGTAGCCGGGAGCGGACGAGTGGGCGAAATGATGGTGATCGCCACGCCGGGGGTCGCCGAGGCCGGGATGCTCTGAATGCCCGGAGTCGGGCTGGTACTCAGCACAGGCGTGTCCTGCGGCAGATTCGGCAGAGACGAGTTATCGATAGGTTCCAAAGCCGTACCCGCCTGCTGGAAGCAGCCGCTCAGCAGGAAGGTCAACGGGATGAGGCACAATCCAATCCGAATTCGTAAGCGCATGTCAGTCAAGACTCCCACGACAGTTAGCGTCGTTCAGCCTTCAGGATACACTGAAGACCCAATCTGAGCAAAAGGATAGACCTATCCTTGAAATCCCGTTGTGGCCGGGTTAGAGTCAGGTTTCAATCTAAAGACGAAGCGCCGCAAGCAGAGGTTCCATTTCGTGAGTTCGGACACCAAGAAGCGTATCCTCGTCGTCGATGATGAACCGGCCATGCAAGAGATCGCCCAGGCGCTGCTGGAACGTATGGGCTGGGAGGCGATCCCGGCGCTGAACGTGGCGACGGCGGTTCAAGTGCTGCGGGCCAAGCCGCTGCCCGATCTGGTCGTCCTCGATCTGATGCTGCCGGATATCGACGGGCTGGAACTGCTGCGGCAGATGCGCGAAAAGCCAGTCTTCGACAATCTGCCCGTCGTGATTCTTTCGGCGCTGGCCGACCCGGAACGTATCCGCAAAGGACTCGACCTGGGGGCAGATCGCTATATTACCAAACCCACGATGACCCACAACCTGATCCCTACGGTGAGCGATCTGCTGCGGAACGGGCGACCCAAGAACCGGCCGTAAGGGCATACCATCAGCCTGTCCATTGACCATCTCGCCACAATCCGCGTAGAATCGCAGGCAGGCTGTGGGAAAGAGATGTGTATATGACCACACTTGAGCAAGAAATCATCGAGAAATTCCATCAACTGGATAGGCACGCGCAGCTACGGGTACGGGCGCTGATCGAGCACGAAACAGCACAGGACTCGCCAGCAGCGCCATTCGACTATGCCGGATGGATGCGGGATGTCGAGAACATACGGGGAAAAATCCGTGCCTCACATGGCGGAACCTTTCCCAACATCGATGTCGTGGGGATGCTGCGCGAAATCCGGGACGGTGAACCTCTCTTTCACAGCGGCGACCAGGGGGCAAGCAGCTCGTAGACTCTGAAGGGCGTCTGGTCGTACACCAACTGAATCCGACAACCGGCCTCGCGCAACGCATCCAACCAGGGCTGAACCTCCGCCCAATCGGGCACGGGCAGGTAACGCGGGGCGGGATCGGGCTGGAGCAGCGCATCGACGGCCAATGCCTCCGGTGTGGGATAGTAGACGCGGCGTTTATCCGACCACGGCCCCAGATAGTAGCCCAATTCCCATCCTAACCAATGATCGTAAATGATGGCCCCCAAACGCTGGCGGTTCAGGTATTCAGCCAGGTGATCGATGCCGGTATGCCGGCCGTTGTCGCCGCCGATCCCCAGGCGACCATCGACAGCGGCGAATGCGCCGGGCAATGCGGCGAGGAGCAAGAAGGCCACGAGCAGGATTCGCGCTATCGAGGACGGGCAGAAGCGCCGCCAGACACTAAAGTGTCCGGCTGCCGAAAAGCCATGTCCACTAAAGGGAGAGGGCGCAGCGCGATACGCGGCTCTATTCACGAAAGACCGTATGACCGAAGACCCGACGGCAATCCAGCCATCAATTCCACGGGCGGCGAGGAGCAAGATGGGCGGCAGCACGAGCAGCAGGTAGCGGTCGTAGATGTTGATGGCGATGATCCAGTGGAGGAACAGATACGCGACGGCGTAGAGCGCTAGGACGGTCTCGATGCGGCGCGGGCGGCGCTGGAGCAGTCCGGCGGCCGCGGCGATGAGCAGTAGGAGGGTGAGCAGGCTCGATCCGGCCAGGTATTGCAGGAGGCTCCACCAATCGCGGGCGCGGGGCAGGAGTTCATCCAGGCGAGCCAGACGGCCGGGGTCGTTGTTGGCGGCGGCCAGTGCCCAAAAGGGGACGACCTGTCCGCGGGCGGCATCCCAGAGAGCGAGGAGGATGATCCCGGCGAGGATGGGGAGGATCAGGCGAAGCAGAGGCCGCCAGGAGAGGCGCGATTCGACGGCCCAGCCCAGCCCGATGACCAGCGGGATCGCCAGAGCCGCCTGCTGCTTGCAGCCTAAGCTGAGCGCGAGCCAGACTCCCGCCCAGCTCCAATGCCTGGCGCTCACCGACCCAAGCGCCAGCATCAGGCAGAACAGCATCAAGCCATCAGTGAAGGCCGTGGCGCTGAAGGCAATCGCCAGCGGGGACAATGCCAGCAGCAGCAGGGCGAGGTTGGCCGGGACTTTCAGCCGCCGGGCCAGGGCATGGAAGGCGGCCAGCATCAGCAGGCTGGCGAATAGGCCCAGCACGCGGACGGCGAACTCGCCGCGATGCGCGTCCAGGGTGAGGACGCCATCGGGCAGGGTCGTCACGCCGAAAACGGTCATGGCGAGGGCGTTGGCGTAGATGGTCAGCGGGGGTTTATCGAGGTGGCCGAGGAGCAGCCAGTCGCCCTGGACGGCGGCAGCGCGGGCGAAGGTCGCAAACAGGGCCTCATCCGGGTGGAAGCGTTGGGACTGCCCCAGCGCATGGAAGCGCAGCACCGCTCCCAGGAGCAGCACGGCGATGGTCAGCGCCCATGAACGGCGCATGATGCGGCGGCCTTATGCCTGGAGACGCGCCCGCAGGTAATCCAGCGCCACGCGGTCGATCTGGTCGGAATGCTGATCCAGGCTCCAGCGTTCTTCCAGGTTCTCGCTGCCGATGAGGGCGCGGAAGGCAGTTTTGGTGGCGTCGTCCCAGATGCCAGTCGGTTCGTGGGGATGGTAGCCGCGATCCCGCAGCCAGACCTGGATTTCGCGGGCGAGGTCGGCGGTGATGGGAATCTGATCCTCCGGGCGGGGATGGCCGAAGAAGAGGTGATGCGCCGCGACCAGGGTATGCAGTTTCCGCACGGGTTCCGGGTCGTCATCGACGCGGAGGTCGATGTAGCGGTCGTTATCGCCGCCGTAACCGGCATTGGCCTTGACGACCAGCACGCCCGCTGACTGTTTGCCGCGACGGTCGCCGCCCGCATCATCGCCAGCGGTCAGGGCGGCCAGCAGGCGGTCAGCCAGTTCACCGCGAGCGGAACGGTAGGCGTCAGCCATGGCCGCGACGACCTGCGGCCCGGCCAGGATATTGCCCTGGCAGGTGAAGCCTTCGCCGACATGATGCCCGGCCCAGTCGTAGCAGTCGCTGCCGGTATGGGCAGCCGCGCCGCCGCGCGGATCGACCATGCCGACCTGCCGGTGCGCCCGTTCGGGGTCGGCGGCCAGCAGCGCCGCCAATGCCTCGGCTGCCGGGCGGCCAGATTCCATCAGCGCCAGACCATCCGGGCCAAAGCTGACGCGGGCGAAGGACTGGGTGGCGACGGCTCCGGCTCCAGCACGCGCCCAACTGACCACGGCGGCGGCGGCCAGGAACTTACTGGCGACGGCCACGCCCCAGGCGGCTTCTTCAGGATCATAGGCCACGATGGAAAAGGTCATGATTGGCTCGTTCCCCGACGCTATAATCACCAGGAGACGATCATAACACAGGAAATGGCAGAGGCCTCATGGATTTCAAGACGATTCGCGCGGTCATCACGGATATGGACGGCGTCCTCTGGAGCGGGGAGGAGGCGCTGCCGGGCTTCACGGAGTTCTTCGCATTCCTGCGCGAGCGCGGGATTCCGCTGATGCTGGCGACCAACAACGGCATGAAGACGCCTTCGGATTATATCGCCAAGCTGGACCGGCTGGGCGTCACCGGGGTGGCCGAGAGCAGCATCGTCACGTCGGGGACGACCACAGTGGATTACCTCCGCAAGCACTACCCGCCAGGATCGGGGGTGTATGTCCTGGGGAGCGATGGCGTCCGCCGGGTGCTGACGGCAGGCGGCTTCCGCATCGTGGATGAGGCGCCGGTGGCGGTGGTGGTCGGGTTGGATCAGCAGTTGACCTACGAGAAGCTCAAGCGGGCGACGCTGCTGATCCGGGCGGGGGCGGCGTTCATCGCCACCAACGAGGATGCCACGCTGCCGACGCCGGAGGGTTTGACCCCCGGCGCGGGCATGATGGTCTCGGCGCTGCGGACGGGAACCGATCAGGAGCCGATTGTGATGGGCAAGCCGAACGCGCCCATGTTCGAGGTGGCGCTGGACACGCTGGGATGCAGCGCCGCCGAGACGCTGATGATCGGCGACCGTCTGGACACGGACATCCGGGGCGCGGCCGCGCTGGGGATGCAGACGGCGCTGGTGCTGACGGGCGTCGCCACCCGCGAGCAGGCCGTGAACGGCCCAGTGCGCCCGGACGGAATCTACGACGATCTGACGGAACTGCTGGCGGCGTGGGGCTGAGGTTTCCCCAATTCGGCGTTGGTTCCGGCGCGGCCAGCCGTTAGAATGAGCGGTATGAGACGATACTGGACACGCCGCCAATTCCTGAAAACGCTCGGCCTGGCCGCCCTGGTCAGCCCGCTGCGGCTGCAAGGCCCGAATGACTGGGACGACGAGACGCCGCTGGCGCAGAGCATCCGCGAATATCTGGAGACGGTGCTGGACGGACGGCGCATGACGCTGGACTTCCGGCGGATCAATGGGGACTTCAACCAAGAGTTCCACATCCAGATTCGCGCTTACGATCTCTACCCCGTCGCAAGCTGCTTCAAAGCGTGGCTGCCGCTGTATTACTACCTGAATACCGCCCGCGATGCCTGGGAGGATGGCGAGAACACGCCGCTCTACAACGCGGTGGTCTTCAGCAGCAATGTCGATACCGGGATCGTGCTGGCAGAGGTCGCCCGGCGGATCACCGGGGAAGCCAACCCCATCGAGAAGTTCAACACCTTTCTGCGGCGGCGGGTGGGGATGGCGAACGGGCTGTACAGTTGGGATTGGCCGAACGCGCCCACGGTCGGCTTCGTCGATGCGCGGTTTGAGCCGACGCCCGACCGGGTGGTGACGGTGGATGAAGAGCCATATCTGGTCGATAACGCCTTCAGCGCCAACGATCTGGCACACGGCTACAATGTGCTGGCGCGGGGGCCGCACTTCGCCCGCTGGGAGCGGCTGTGGGGGGCGCTGGACGCCTCGCTGCGGCTGCTGGCGATCCGCGCGCCGGGCTACCAATCGCCCATCGAGGCGGTGTACCCGGATGGTTATCTGGGCAAGGACGGCATCCTGCCGACGGGCGATCTGCCGCTGGGGCGGGTGGTGAACGATGCCGGCATCCTCCGGGTGGGCGACGCGCAGTATATCGTGGCGCTGATGGCCGCTGGCGAAAATGAGCTTTCGGTGCGCGAGGTGCTGACCGAAATCGTCGCCATGATCGATGTGTATGAACGCGGACGTCCGTCGTTGACCCCGCCGGGAGGCAGGCCATGAGTGATCTTCAACTCCAGCTTCAGAAGGCTTCGGCCACGGATTTGCCCGTGATGCACGCGCTGCTGGTGGTGTGCGGGGAGCATCTCTACCGCCAGACGGGGCTGCGGCACTGGTATCCGTTCCGCACCTATGAGCAGTGGTCGCAGCGGTTGGATGCCGAGCAGGTCTATGCGGTGTATGCCGGGGATCATCTGGTGGGGACGTTCAACCTGAATCCGATGCCGAGGCCGTATTACGCCGACTCGCTCTGGCATGACCCGGCCGCGAAAGCCGCCTACGTCAGCGGGGTTGGGGTGCTGCCGCCGTATCAGCGGCGGGGGATTGGGCGCTGGATGATGGCCCAGGCCGACCGGCTGGCGGCGGAATCCGGGAATGCGGCCATCCGCTTCGATATCGTCTTGGCCGATGAAGCCCTGGTTCATTGCTGCGATGGGTTGGGCTATGCGCGGCGCGGGACGATCTCGATGGCACAGTGGCGGCTGAACGATGTGATGTGCTACGAGCGGGTGCTGTCGCCCGGCTGACGCTCACCGGCGGCAACCGGATGCAGCAGAGCCTCTCGCTCAATGGCGGGGCGACGACGGTCACGAATTATGCCTACAACGCCGCCAACCAGTTGATCCAGGCCGGTAGCGCCAATCTGACGTATGATTCTAATGGCAACATGCTGAATGACGGGACGAATGCCTATACCTGGGATCGGGCGAATCGGCTGCTCTCAATGGGTGGGGCATCATATGCTTACGACGGTGAAGGCCGTCGCGTCAAGCAGACTGTAGGAGCAACTGTCACCAAGTATTTGCTCGATCTCCAGCCGGGGTTGAGTGTAGTGCTGTCGCAGGATGTAGGCGGAAATATCACCCGGTTCGTCCACGCGCCGACTGGTATCTTTGCCCGAAAAGACTCCGCAGGTGGTTGGCATTGGACGGAGCAGGATGCGCTCGGTACGGTGCGGGGCGAAGTGGCTGTATTTGGCGGTGTGGAAGGCACAGTGATGCCCGATCCCTATGGGAACACCTTTGCTCAGTCCGGGGTGGTGGGAACGCCATACTATTTCACGGGTGAACCTTACGATCTTGGCACAGGGCTGACCTATCTACGCGCACGTTACTTGAACTCACAGCTTGGGGTTTTCCCGTCGCTTGATCCGTTTGAGGGGATGGCTGGCAGGCCGATGAGCTTGAATGGGTACTCGTGGGTCGAGGGGAATGTGGTGAGCGGGACGGACGCGAGTGGAAACTGCGCTTTGTTCCAGTTTCCGACCAAAACTACTTCCATAAGTCTCCTTAAGTTTCTCAACAATGGCGACTGTCCAATAGAACCGGAATGTAAGGCAAGTAGTGATACCGAGTGCCAAGACTGCTGCTGGACAAAATACTCACGAGTGTTTCAATTTAGCTCATGGAGTTCATGCGTCGATGAATGCAACAACTATAGTCAAAATCAACAATACTATAGAACTTTGATAGAGGACCAACGATGTGATGATCTCCAAGCTTTTATCAACAGTCAGGTGTTATCAAACCAATACAAAGGGCGGCAAGTACTAACGAACTTAATTCGATATGCATATCAGAAGTACAGTTATATGACATCACGAGAGCTTTCGGATGATATTAGTTGTGCTGTAACAGGCGCGAGAGGCGCAGATACGCTCTACCAGGCATCACAGTTTGGTACTCGCAAGAGACCCTACCAATCTCTTGGTGCTGGTGGTTGGAACCCAACTTATGATGATACAACAGTTAACCAAGCATTTCACTTCTGGGCCTATGTCATTACTGTTGCGCAGGGAGATAGAGCGCTTGCCGTATTTGGAGATTTCTTTCATGAGTGTCTTGACCCATTTGATGCCCAGAGAACTCTCTCTGATTCAAGACTTGCCATGGCAGGCATTATCCTTGGGATTCTGATCAACGATGGTTATCCCGCGGACCAAGTGTCTTCATGGGTTGATGAATGGGTTGGCGATGTTAAGACATTTTATGACCTCATCGAGGTCTACGGTCTTGATTTCATGGAAGAATACTTGAACACTCGCTTTTGTCCATTGATCGACAAGACTCGCTGATAAAATTCTTAGGGGAAATGGAGACAAACTCAAACGATCATGGTCAAATTCGTTACCCCATTACTTCGAGGAGCAAGTACAAAACCACACAAAACCATTGAAGGAACAACTCGATGAGTTGTCACTAGAAATCCATGTATACTCGTCATATGGGTAAAAAGTGCCTTGAGAAGCAAGGAAGCTATCTGCACCGCAGGATTCATCCAATGATGCTTGGACATAGTCTACTGCTATATAACCCTGTATTTGAAATAGTGTCTCTCTAGCCAAGAAAAAGCCAACAATCTGAAGGAGAATCAGCAAAACTATCATGACCGCACAAGCATTTGCACGACTTGCTACATGTTTATGGACATACCTTGCTGAAATTAAGCTAGTTATGATGCCGACGAAAAAACCTATGAGACATATGTAGGGAGCAAAATAGACCACTGGCATAGGTGTTTCGCCCGACAAATACCCTTAAGTTGAGGTATTTTACCGCAGACCTCATTTCTTGAGCAATACAGGTGAGCGGCAAATAGGAAGTGTTTTCTTTGCCGGGACGCCGACGCGCCGCTACCAGTACGCCTTCGACCGCTCCGGCAACCGGACACAGCAGAGCCTCTCGCTCAATGGCGGGATGGCGACGGTCATGAATTGTGCCTACGGCGTTATCGACACACTCTAAAGCTGGCCGGCGGCGCGGTGCGCGCAGCGGATCGGCTCCGGCAGGCGGTATTGGGTGACGCAGCGCAGCGTCAGAGCGATGGCGCTGGGCAAATCGGCCAGATGCCCGGCGGAGATATAGACGGGCTTGACGGCGGTCTTTGTCCGCAGCACCGCGCCGATGGTTTGGCCGCGATCTTCCAGCGGACTCCAACTGCCCTGCTCGCGCCCCGGTTCGCTGAAGGTTCCGACGAAGTGCGTTTTGCCGCAGCCGATGGTCGGTCTGTCGAGCCACAGGCCCATCTGCGAGGCGATGCCGATCCGCCGGGGGTGGGCGATGCCCATGCCGTCGAACAGGAAGGCATCCGGCTCGTGTTCCAGCTTGAGGAAGGCTTCTTCCAGTACGGGGCCTTCGCGGAAGCTGAGCAGGCCGGGGATGTAGGGGAACGGGGTCGGCTGGCGGGCGAGGACAGTCTCGACGATCTCCAGGCCGGGAAATGAACACACCACGACAGCGGCCTGCGAGATGTGGTCCTTGACGCTGACATCGACGCCAGCCACGAGCCGCACCGCGTCGAGATCGATGGGGCGGGTGCTGATGACCTCGGCGCGGACCGGGGCCGGGGTCGAGGCGGTCCGGAAGCTCCTTGCGGGCCGGGTGACGCTGGTGGCCGGCCACAGCGGGGTGGGGAAGAGCACCCTCATCAATGCCATCG
>JAEUQZ010001080.1 GCA_016788965.1 Anaerolineae bacterium
AAACGTGATGGCGCTGACGGTGGTGACGCCGGACGGACGCGTGATCAAAACCTCTCGGCGCGCGCGCAAGTCCTCGGCTGGCTACGACCTCACCCATCTCTTCGTCGGCAGCGAAGGCACGCTCGGCATCATTGCCGATATCACCTTGAAACTTCACCCCGCGCCCGAAGCAACCAGCGCCGCTGTCTGCGCCTTTCCTTCCGCACATGGCGCCACGTCGACAGTGATCGAAGCCGTGCAATCGGGCCTGCCTCTGGCGCGCGCCGAATATCTCGACCCTGCCGCCATCGGCGCCGTCAACAGCGCCTTCTCCATGGACTACGCGCCGGGCGACACGCTGTTCCTAGAGTTTCACGGCTCGGCCAGCGAAGTCGCGGCGCACGCCGAGCGCGCGCGCGGCATTGCCACAGCCAATGGCGGCGGCGCCTTTCGCTGGGCCGTCGAAACCGAAGCGCGCAACCAACTCTGGAAAGCAAGGCACCAAGCGGGGCTCGCGGCGCTGAGCTTGCGGC
>JAEUQZ010001081.1 GCA_016788965.1 Anaerolineae bacterium
ACTCCAATGCAACAAAAAGGCCTACAAAGGCCACGCCGATGAGCATGGCACTACGGTTAACTTGGCCGAGCGCGGCGTAGAGTGCCAATGCCACCGGCACGTAGAGGAAGTTGGTAAAAACTGAGAGGCCCACAATGCCCCACCACATCCAAGTTTTCCCAACCAAATAGTTCAGCCAGGCTTCGCCACCCACTGGCGGCGCGCCCACTACTGAATACAGCCCTATGATGAACAGGTAGGCTACGCCAATGCCGAGAGCGGAGAGTCCGCCCGCACGAAGCAACCCGTCATTGTTAAACGCTTCCGTCCTAGCCCAACTCGCTTGCATGCTCATTAGCATTTTCCTTTCTATAAATCATCCAACAACCGCAATTACCAAGTTGCCCTTTTTATGTCCCTGCTCCACATAGCGGTGCGCCTCGGCCAGTTGCGCCAGCGGGTAGGTTCGGTCAATCACGGCTGTAAGTTTGCCCGCCTGAAATAATTCATCCAGCGTGGCGTAATCTTGGGCG
>JAEUQZ010001082.1 GCA_016788965.1 Anaerolineae bacterium
GAGATCAGCTCGATCAGCTCGGCGACGCCGACGATCATCTCCGCCGTGCTCGCCTCCTGCCGCAGCTCGCCGTTGACCCACAGCCGGTTGCGCAGCACCTGCGGGTCGGGCACCTCGTCGGCGGTGACGATCCACGGCCCCAGCGGGGTGAAGCCCTCGAAGGATTTGCGCATCGAGCGCTCCTCCTCGGCCACGCCGGGCTCGATGCGCATCGTCGCGTCGATCAGGCAGGCGTAGCCGAACACGTGCGAGAGGGCCCGCTCGCGCGGGATGTCGCGGCCCGGCGTGCCGATGATCACCGCCAGCTCCGACTCGTGGTCGAACCGGCGCACCGAACCCTTCGGCAAGGCGATCACGCCGCCGGCGCCGACCATCGAGCCGGGTGCCTTCAGGAAGAAGCCCTGCTCGCGCGCCGTGCGGCCCTTCTTCGTGACGACGCGGTCACCCAGCTCGCCGATGTGCTTGCGGTAGTTGGCCGGTGCCGCGTAGACGTGCGGCGCACCCGGGTTGG
>JAEUQZ010001083.1 GCA_016788965.1 Anaerolineae bacterium
TAAGGGGCGAAGACGAAGTTCCGGTTGGTCGCCAGGGTGTCCGACACGGTGTCACCGCGGCTCAGCCCCTGCACATAGTTGGCATACAGGGAGATCGACGGCCCCCAGGGCTTCACCACCAGCGCCAGCGCCGGGGTGACGACGCTCTTGTCGTACCTGGCGGTCACCGCGCCGCTGGTCGCGCTGTAGTTGAGGGTCTTGACGTTCTGATTGCGCAGGCCGAGGGTCAGGCGGACCCGATCATCGAGGAAGGACACGGTATCCACCAGCGCAAGGCTGGACAGGGTCGTGTCACTGGTTTTCGGCGCCCGGGTCGGCGCCCGGGGCATGACCAGGGTCGTCAAGGGCGAGTCGATGTTCGACGTGACCCCCGCCGCCGAATTGGTGGCCGAACCGCTCTCCTGCTCCAGATGGGTCAGGTGGAGGACGAGCTCATGCCCGACCCCGGCCGTCGCGAACTGGGACCTCAGTCCGACCTCGGACGAGACACTGTCGGTGTAGGCGCGGGTAC
>JAEUQZ010001084.1 GCA_016788965.1 Anaerolineae bacterium
CCAGCGCCGTGAGGATGCCGGCGACCAGACCATAGAGCAGCGCGATCAGGAGGATCACGAAGAGGATTTGCCCGGCGATCTGCAGGACGCGCTCGTCGCGAAGCAGACTGGGGGAGGATCGGCGTTGCGAAGAAGGAGACGGCGCTGCCATAGAATCACTATCTCTACAGGCGCACAGCGCGGCGCTTCTGGACCGCCGCTAGGATGACGCAGGGGCATGGCGCACCATGCCCCTGCAGTTGTCCGCCTCACCGGTCAGGGAGAGAGGCGGCTCTGGCGTTTGACTAGCGGAAAGGCGGCGCGTACTGAAGACCACCCTCGGTCCACAGCGCGTTCAGACCGCGATCCAGGTTGAATACCGTATCGGGACCCAGGTGACGGTCGAAGATTTCGCCGTAGTTGCCCACCTGACGGATGACCGTCACGACGAAGTCGTTCGGAATGCCGAAATAAGCGCCGGCAGAGTTGTCGTTGGTGCCCAGCAGGCGCTGGATTTCCGGCACGTCGCTGG